>JAFMJN010000179.1 GCA_017853435.1 Planctomycetota bacterium
CGAACGCGTGAGGCTCGGCATGAGCACGAGATAGCGGCCCGGGATCGACAAATACGTCGTCAGGGTGGGCCCCTTCTTGCCGATGCCGTCTTTGGTGACTTGAACCAACACTTCCTGCCCCTTGACGAGGAGGTCGTGGATGTTCCGCTTCTCGGCGGACTTGTCGTCGTCGACGGCGGGCGCGGCATGATTGTGCCGATACATCGGCAGCACGTCGCTCGCGTGGAGGAATCCGTTGCGGTCGCCTCCGAAGTCGACGAAGGCCGCGCCGATCGACGGCTCGACGTTCGTGACGACGCCCTTGAAGATGTTGCCGAGGTACGTCTCTCCGGACGCGCGCTCGATGTAGATCTCGTCGAGTCTTCCGTCGACGGTGATCGCGATGCGGACTTCTTCGGTGTCGTCCGCGTTGATGTAGATGCGCTTTTCCATGGCCCCTCTCTGCGGGGAGCCCGGTGGAGGCCGCGACGGCGCTTCGCGCGTACGGTACGGAACGGGTCGGAGATCCGCCGACCGCGACGGGGTCGCTGTCGGCTCCGGCCCGGTCAGGCCGCACGGTCGCGCCGGCCCGGCACCGTGGACCGCGGACAAATCCCGCGGGACGGCACAAAACCTGCGCGACGAAGTTTCGTCACGGCGTCCCTCGGGTTGCGGCGTCGATCGGGCCGGCACGAAGCCGGGGCGAACGACGCCCCCTGAAGGAACGGTTGTTTCGGACTCCGCCCCCGGCGACGGCGCCGGAAACGGTTGACTGGTGTCGACGGGCCGGAGCACCACGCCCCGAAGTCCCGCCATGCGTCCGCACCCGAAGGTCCGGACCTGCGCATGGTGACACAGGGACCCCGGGGCGGCAAGCGACCCGAAAATGACGGAAGGGCGAGCCCCCTACGGGACCCGCCCTTCCGCTTCGCGCGTCCGAGACGACGCCGCGATGTCCGAAACTACTTCTCCTTCTTCATTTCGGATTCGGTCTTCGGAGCCTCGACCGGAACGAGTTGTTCCGACGTCCCGAAGATCTTCTCGTTCTCGGCCTCGATCTGCTTCTGGCGGAGCAGGTCTTCGGCCTTCACGATGCGCTCGAGATCGTCACGGTCGCGAAGGATGCGCGGCGTGATGAAGATGAGAAGGGTCTCGTTCTGCTTGGCGCGCGACTTGTTCTTGAAGAAGAAGTCGAGCACCGGGATGTCCCCGAGGACCGGGAATTTGTTGATCCGCTCGGTCTCGCTCTCCGTCACCATGCCTCCGATCACGGCCGTATGGCCCGACTGGAGCATGAGCGTCGACACCATGGTCGACGACGCCACCTGCGGGAGCGCGATCGACACTTCGTTCGGGGTGCCCGCTCCCGAGGTGAAGATCTGGAACCCCTGCAGGTTCGGATCGCTCGAACGACCGACGAGCTGCTCGGCTTCGGGGATGAGCGTCATCATGATCTTGTCGGTGCCGGGAACGACGTGCGGGATCATGTAGAGCTGGAAGCCGGTCTGCACCGGCGAACCCTGCGCTTCCTTGATCGAGAACGTGAGCCCGCCGCTTTGGGCGGCTTCGGCTTGCGTTTCCGCGTAACGGATCGTGCGGCCGACGAAGATCGTGGCTTCCTGATTGTCGAGCGCCATCAACTTCGGCGCTTGGACGATGCGCGAGCGGTCGTCCTTCTTCAGCATGTTCAGCGTGAACGTGGCCTTCGTGAAGTCCATCGTGCCGAAGGTCGTCGCCGACAACGTGCCCGCATCGTCGAGCCCCGGCGTGACGCCGTTTTGGTTCGCGGTGATGCTGTTGTTCCAGCCGCCCCCGCCGAGATTGAACGGCAGACGCGTCGGAAGGGCACCGCCGGTGATCCCGGCTTGGAATCCCTGATCGCCGATGTCGAACCCGTAGGTCAACGCGTCGGTATTCGTCGTGGTGACGAACTTGACGTCCACGAAGATCTGCGCCGGTTCGACGTCCATCTCCTGGATGAGACGCGCGATCTGCGCGAGGTTCGGTTCGGTGTCCTTCACGAGAAGGGCGTTGGTGCGCGTGACGTATTCGAGTGAACCGCCCTTCGACAGGACGCCGCGAAGCGCCTTGATCAGGGGAAAGTCCTTCTCGGGATCCTGCGTCGGCGCCTTCGCCTGACCTTCCGCGTACTCCGTCTTGATCTTCGGCACGTACGGCGCCGGCGGACGGAGGTATCGCAGATTGAACACCTTCGTCACCATCTGTTGCTCGAGTTTCGACGGGTGAACCACGCGAAGGATGCCCCACGCGTCTTCGACGACGACGAAACCTAGAGACTTCACGACCGTGTCGAGCGCGGTGCGCCACGGCACGTTGTTCACGCGCAGGTACACCGTGCCTTCGACGTCGGGAGCGACGACGACGCTCGCGCCCGCGAGCTTCGCGATCGAGTCGACGACGACGCGGACGTCCGCACCGGCGAACTCGAACGTGACGCGCGGCGGCTTCTCGACGCGGATGAGGTTCGCGGCTTTTTCGACGAGCACGCAGCCCGCCTGTTCGACGACGGTTTCAAGCGCGAGACGCCACGGAACGTGATCGAGGTCGACCGTGATCGTGCCGTCGGCGCCGTCCGCGAGCACCATGTTGATGCCCGAGCGCGCGCGCAGGTAGTTGACGACGTCGGCGAGCGGCGCGTCCTTCACGTGCAACGTGACGCGGCTGTCCGCCGAGGCGTCCTGGCGCGGCGACGTCGCGAGCCCGGAAGCCGCGGGACGCGAGTCCTGGGCCGACACCGTCGCGGTCGCGATCACGACCGTCGACAAAAATGCGATCGCACTCCACGCACCCATCCCTCGGATCGACATGGTCCTTCTCCCTCCGGCCATCGGCCGGGGTCAGTTCTTCTTTTTCGGAGCCCCCGGGCGACCGGGTTGCGTCTTCGGCTCCGTCCCCTTCGGCGACAGTCCCTTCACCGGTCGTTCGATCGCGACGCCCTTGTAGAGGAACGTCACCGACACGCGGCTGATGGAGCGCACCGTGATGTCCGGGCGTCCGGGAACACCTTCCCCGGCGGCGACCGGAACACCGTTCAGGATCGCCACCGAGCGTTCCGGCGCGTCCTGAGGAACGATCGTTCCCTTGCATTCGATTTCGATGCCCGCGAACTCCACCCACGCACGGGCGAGACGCGCCTCGTCGGCGATCTCTTCGAAGATCGGCGCGAGATTCGGGTCGCTCCCCGTGCGCAACGCCCCCGCCTGTTCGGCGAAGTTCACCGCCTCTTCGTGGCGACCGTCGGCGACGGCCTCCTTGACGCGCGCCAGCATGTTCTCGACATGAGCGCGATCCACCGTCACGAGCACCTGACCGCGGCTGCGGACGAGCGCGTCGAACGGAACGAGGACGTCCTTCTCGAATCGGGCGCGCACGGCGTCGACGGCGAACCCGTTGCGGCCTTGGATCTCCTTGATCTTCGCGCCGACCTGAGTCAGCAGACGATCCGCGTCCGCCTTGAGCGGCGCACGCTTCACGGCGTTCCTTTCGGAGACTTCCTTCTTCACCGCACCGGCGGCTTCGTTGAGCGTGCCGACGAGCTGTTCGAGTTCGGCTTCCTCCGCGATGCGGGCGGCTTCGCCGCGTTCGTTCTCGCGGGCGGAAGCGATACGCGGATCCACGAAGGGATCGCGACGCATCATGGACGGGTCGTGACGCCACGCCGCGGGAACGACGGATTCCGACATCACCTTCGCGAGGAGTCCCCGCTTGGCGAGCCCTTCCAACTTCTTGGATTCGTCCGGAACCGTCACCGGGTCCTTCGTACGCACCGTCGGGTTGTAGACGTAGGTTTCGATTTCGAGATCCACGTCGTTCGGCGCCGCGGCCACCGCGTCGGCGGCGTTCCCGTTTTCCTGCGCCCGGGCGATCTTGAACACGGGGATCTTCACGAATCGCTCGTGATTCTCGAAGAGATCGAGGAATCGGAGGACCGAATCGGTCGACGCGGAGAGCGACAACTTGTAGGAGATGCGATCGAAGGCCGCCGTGGCCTTCTTCCCCGGGCGGTTGTTGCGCGCACGGGCTTCCTGATCGTCGAGTTTGACGATCTTCACGCCGGCGTCGGTGGCGAACGACGAGAGCCGGTCGACGAAGCCGTTGATGTCCTTCTCGTCCGGAAGAATCGCGACGTGACGCTTCACCGTCTCACGGACGACGAGGACGTCCTCTTCGAGCTGGGGAATCGTCCGGATATCCGCCTGCGTCTTCACGATCGTGGCGCGTGCGGTCTCGGTTTCCTTGCGGGCCTCTTCGAGAGCCTGATAGTCGGTCCAAGTCAGCCAGCCGAGCAACGCGACGAGCACCCCGGCGACGCCGAGGGCGATCGTTCGCGTACGGGTGTGTTGGGCTTGAGTGGTGGTCACGGGGTGTCCTCAGCGCGGATTCGGCTTCGGGCGGCCGTCGGATTCGGCGATCGCCCCGGTCTTCGTGTTCGACTTCTTCTCCTCGCGCGCCTTCATCGGAAGGGTGAGGTCGACCGTCCACGCGGTCTTCGGACGCAGTGCGCCGTCGAGTTCCTCGGCCTTTCCGGCCGGGTTCGGCATGTCGGCGAAATCGGCGTAGAACGGCGACTCGCGGAGCTTCCTGTGGAACGTGTTGAAGTTCTCGAGAGGGTTCTTCTCGGCGAAGCACCACCCCTTCATCCGCAGCGTTTCCGCCGGGACGACGCCCTTCTTCGCGTTGCTCGCCTGCGGCGGCTTCACTTCGAGAGTGTCGATCCAGAGGAGATAGTCCTGCCCGCCGTTGTCGGCGGTCGCGACGTCGAAGAGTTGATCGAGTTTGCGCGTCCAGAGAACGCGGGACGACGCGATCGAACGGATGGTTTGTTCGCGGGTCTTGAACTCCGCGAGTTCGTCGCGAAGCGATTCGACGTACTTGCGGCGCGCGTCGAGCGCGCCGAGTTCCGACTTCGCGGTCTCGAGTTCCGAGCGTGCGGTTTCGAGTTTGCCGAAGCGCAGGAACGCCCAACCGAATCCGACCACGACGACGACCACCACCGCCGCGACGACGGGAAGCAGCACGCGAAGGGGCGTCGATTCCGCGCGACGCAGGTCGCTCGGCATGAGATTGATACGGGTCATCATGGTGCGATCACCCTTTCTTCACGCGGGATGCGAGTCCCGCGGCGATGGCCAGCCGTCCGGCGTTGCGGGCGAGAAGCTCGGCATCCACGGCCGCGTCGACGTTCATTCCCGCGAAGGGATCGAAGTCGACGACGTCGCGACCGAGGACTTTCGCGAGATGGTCCTTGAGACCGACGAGGCGTCCGCCTCCCCCGCTCAGGTGGAGCGTGTCGATCCGACGTTCGAACTGGTTTTCGAACCAGTCGAAGGAAAGTTGGAGTTCGTTCGCAAGGTCGTCGACGACGTGCGCGACGGCGTCGGCGACGTCGTGCTCGCGGCCCTCGGGGTTCCGCTTCACGGCCTCGGCCTCTTCCTGCCCGAGTCCGAGACGCGTCGCGACGGCCGACGTCATGTCGCGGCCCGTACCGGCCTGTAGTTCGCGCGTGAACCATGCCGTTCCGTCGGCGACGACGGTGATCGATACCTTGGTGGCCCCGATGTCGACGAGCGCGGAGATTCGCCCTTCGGCGGCATCCTTGGGCGTCGTGGCGATGAAGGCGTTGCCGAGTGCCATCACGTCGAGATCGATCGCGTCGGCTTGGACGTGGCTGCCTTCGAGACAGATCATCTGCTCGACGACCTGACTGCGTCG
>JAFMJN010000180.1 GCA_017853435.1 Planctomycetota bacterium
CGAAGAAGCGATCCGTACGGTCGGCATCGCCGCCGACCATCGGGCCACGCTGCAAGCCGCGATGGATGACCTCGACGCCGCGCATCGGCAACTCGGTGCCGACTTCATCGGGCTGCAACGCGAATCGGAGCTCGCGATCAACGAACATCGTGCCGAACTCGCCCGCCGCAGCGAACTCGCGATGGAAATGGGACGCGCGCTACGCACTCTCGAATCGCGGCTCGACGGCCTCGCCCGCATGCGTGCGGAAGAGGCTGCCGCACGTGCTTCTGCAACCAAGGTCGGCGAGTCGAAGCCCGAAGGGTCGCTCATCTCGCGTCTCCTCGGAGCGAAGCACAAGGCACCGTCGGCGCCGGACGTGCCCGATCGGTTGAAGGTTCTCTTCATCCTCCATCAGTTCCTACCGAAGCACGTGGCGGGGACGGAGGTCTACACCGCCAATCTGACGCGTGCTCTTCGCGAGCGCGGCCACGAAGCCGTCGTGCTTTGCTGCGAAGCCCACCACGACAAGGCACCGTTCACTCGTCTCCGTCGCGAGATGGAGGGCATGACCATCCACGAAGTGGTGCAGAACTACACGTGGGATTCGTTCGAGGCGACCTACAACTGCCCTCCGATGGAGGGCATCCTCGAATCCGTTCTCGACGAAGAACGCCCCGACGTCGTCCACGTTCAGCACCTGCACTACTTCTCCGCGGGCTTCTTGAAGATCATCAAAGATCGCGGCATTCCGATCGTCTATCACCTCCACGACTACATGCTGCTTTGTCCGAGAGACGGACAGATGCGACGCGCGGACGGCGAGATCTGCGACAAGCCGGTGCCGGAGAAATGCGCGGAATGCGTCGCGCACCATAAGCTCGACAGCGCGGTCATCCCTTTCTCTCTGCGTCCCTTCCATCCGGGTCTGGCACCGCTGTCGGCGGAGGGACGCGAGGCGGCGATGCGTGCCGAAGTTGGTCTCGACCCCTTCGAAGCCGGTACATCGCTTCCCATGCCCATGTACGCCCAAGCGATCCAACGGCGCTTGGATGCATGGAAGGACGCGGTGAAGCACGTCGATCTCTTCGTCTCCCCGAGTCGCTTCCTTCGCGACATGTTCGTGAAGGAGGGGATGGCCGAACCGGACAAGATCATCGTTTCGGACAACGGCCAAGACACCGCCCGCTTCTCCGCCATGGGTCACGCCGAATCGGACGGGCGTCTCCGGATCGGGTTCATCGGTTCGATCGCGGAGCACAAGGGTATCCACGTGCTCATCGACGCCATGAACGGCCTTCCCCACGATCTCCCCGCTGAATGCGCCATCTGGGGCGACGGACGCGCCTTCATCGACTACACGGAGTCTCTCAAGGCTCGCATCACGCACCCGCGCACGGTGCTCAAAGGGCCGTTCGATCCCCAAGCGGTCGCAGCTGTCCTCAGCACACTCGACGTCCTCGTCGTTCCGTCGCTTTGGTACGAGAACTCGCCGCTTACGGTTCACGAGGCGCAGATGGCGGGGGTGCCCGTCATCGCCTCCGACATCGGTGGCCTCGCCGAATACGTCGTCGAAGGTCGCAACGGCATGCGCTTCCACACGGGCGACGCCGACGACCTTCGCAAGAAACTCCTGTGGTTGCTCGAAGACACTCACCGCGTACGCGGATTCGACTTCGCGACGATCCCGATCAAAGACATCGCGCAGGACGCCGCCGAGACGGAAGCCCGCTACAAGGATCTCTTGCGTAGCCGCCCGATGCGCGTCTAGGACTTGCGGACGAGGCGCGCCATGTAGCCGCCGTCGCGCCCGGTTTCGTGCGGCCAAAACGTCTTGTCTTCGACCAATTCGAACGCACCCGGATGGTCGATGAGGAACGCGTCGACGGTTCCGCGATTCTCGTCCTTCAAGATGCTGCAGGTCGCGTAGACCAAGACGCCTCCGGGTTTCACGCAAGCCGCGGCGCGCTTCAAGATCGCTTCCTGAAGGGTCACGACTTCGTCGACCGCTTCTTCGTTGAGGCGATCACGAGCTTCGATCCGCTTCATCAGAACACCGGAGTTGGAACACGGTGCGTCCACGAGGACACGATCGAAGAGACCTTCGGGCATCCGCGTTCCTTCCAGCCCGAGCGACGCCGTCGTGACGTTCTTCAACCCGAGCCGCTTGGCGTTTTCGCGCAGCGTCGCGAGACGGACTTCGCTGATGTCTCCGGCGACGATCGACGCTTCGGGGGCGAGTTCCGCCAGATGAACCGTCTTTCCGCCGACCCCCGCGCAGAGATCCAAAATCCGATCCCCAGATTTCGGGTCGACGAACGGCGCCACCGAGGCCGCGACGAAGTCCTGCACGGACACGATCCCGTCGCGGATGGGAGTGAACTTGCCCACGTCGCCGTCGAACGCGATTTCGAATACGGCGCCGAGATCACGCGTGATGGTGCCCTTCGCGGCGACGACGGCGGCGCGCGCGCTTTCCGCCGATCCCTTCGCCGCGTTGTGACGCACGGCGATGGGCAAGGACGTGTTCAACGCACGCAGGACGGCTTCGGCGTCGTTCGGGCGTTCGGCGACCAAAAGCGCCGCGAACCACGGAGTGACCGAGTAGGCGATCGACAACCAGCCCGGTAGATCCTCGACCGGGTCGGGCATCATCAGTCCCTCGACACGCTGCCCACCTTCGACGGATGTCGGAACGACGTCGCGCGGGCGCGTCGCGACGACGGACGCGTCCACGGGAGTCAGCGCGGTGCCCATCTTGCGCAAGACCGCATTCAGAAACCCGCGACGCTTCATCGACTTACCCGCAAGTTCCACCGTCGAAGCGACCACGAGCGGGCGGGGCGTCTCGGCATCGAACAGGAACTGCCACACCGCCATCTCGAGGGCGGCGCGCAGTTCGGGCTCGAGCGTATGAAGGCGTTGGCGAACGAAGGGGGCGATGACGGCGTCGAGCGTCCGCCGATGGCGCAGCACGCCGTACACCAGTTCGCGTGCGAGTCCCGCCGTGGGTTCTTCCCGCAACTTGGATCCCGGTCGGTAGCGGAGGAGTCGGGAATGCGCCTCGCGGCGTGCGGGATCTGCCTTCATGAAACCTCTTCGACCGCCATGCGGTCTCCGTGTTCGATCTTGCGACCGCGCAACCATGCGTCCGCGGTCATCAGCGTCTTGCCGTCGGGCTTCACGCGCAGGAGTCGCAACCACCCGTCGCCGCAGGCGACTTCCAAGCCGTCCCGCACGCGCACCGTTCCGGGAACCGCCGGCGTCGCATCCGCGACGACTTCGGCCTCGTGAATCTGTAGACCGATCCGCCCTCCGTCGGCGCCGATCATGACGCATCCGGCGGACGGCCAAGGAACGTAGGCGCGCACGCGACGTTCGATGTCGACGGCCGAAAGCTTCCAGTCGATTTTGCCGGCTTCCTTTTCGATCACGCGGCAAATCGTCGCGGCGGATCCGTCCTGAGGGCGCGCCACGAGGCTTCCATCGGCAAGTCCGTCGAGCGTCGGAACGATGATCTCGCCTCCCAAGACGGCAAGACGGTCGTGAAGTTCCGGCGCGGTTTCCTTCGGACCGATCGGGGTGGAGCGTTCGATCAACGCGGGGCCCGTGTCGAGACCTTCATCCATGATCATGGACGTCGTTCCGGAAACCGGGTCTCCGGCGAGGATCGCGGCCTGAACGGGAGACGCGCCGCGGTGACGCGGCAAGAGCGACCCGTGCAGATTGACGCAGCCCAAACGCGGCAGTCCGAGGACGGCCTTCTTCAGGATCTGGCCGTACGACACGACGACCATCACATCGGGGGCTTCCGCCCTCAGGCGGTCGATCGCGTCGGGGTGATTCAGTTTCTCCGGCTGAAACACCGGGATCCCGAGCGTGAGGGCCAACTCCTTCACGGGAGACGGCTTGAGTTCACGATGGCGGCCCGCCGGACGATCCGGTTGCGTCACGACCAGCGTCACCCGGTGGGCGGACGCGGTCAACGCGCGCAACGCGGGCAGACCGAAGGCGCCCGTGCCGCAAAAAACCGTCTTGAGCGAAGAAGCCACGGGATCTTCTAACGCGATCGCTAGGATGACGGCATGGCCGCCCCCTCACTCGACGACGCTTTCACGCAACGGCGTCTCGCCCGCGCGCGAAGGCACCCCCTCGGAACCCTCAACGAGACCCGGGCTTGGATCGCATGCGACGGGTGCGGTGCCGAATCGTTGACCCCGAAGGCGTGGACCGACGTCGTGCAGGAAGTGATCGACGAAGCGGATCTTTTGACCACGCTTCGGACCGAAGCCTGTCCGGTCGTCGAATCCCCGTGCCCCGCGTGCGGGACCCGCGCACCGGTCGTCGGCCAACGGGTGCACGTGTGGTCGGGCGACGGCGATCTCGTCGTCGACGTCCGCGACCGCAGCCCCGTCGTGTGGTGGCTGACCGAAACCGACGTGAAAGAGGTGCGGCCCGGGTCTCCCCTCTTCACGAAGGCGGCCGAAGCCTCGACGTTCCGCATGGCGTGGAACCTCAGTTGGCATCCCGACGAAGAAATCCTGAACGGCGCGTTGGAGTTGCTCGACCGCCATCAACTCGCCCATCCGCACGATTTGGCCGCGGCGCTGTTGCGGGCACGGATCGAACTGGCCCTCAATCCGGGGAATACGCCGCCTCAGCTTCCCGAACATCTCGCGTCCGCGAATCCGACCGATACCGCCTCGCTTTGCGCTCTCGCCGATTTGTGCGCGGTCCTCGCGCGGAAACACGGAGACGGCGGACTCGCGGGATTGGCGATGCTTTGGTTCGACAAGGCTCTCGCGAAAGACCCGGAATCGGTTCAGGCGCTGACGTCGAAAGGCAACCTCTGCCTCGACATCGACGCCGCGGCGAAGGGAGCGGACCTTTTGGGACGTGCCTACGGATTGCTTCCGGAGGACGACGACCTCGGGCGGTCGTTGGTCATCGCGCTACGCCGCGCGGGACGCGAAGACGAAGCCAAGGCGCTTTGGCGCCGCCTCGTCGACGCCGACCCCGGCCACCCCGACAATCAGGATCTCGCCGAGTGGTTCAATACGCCGCTCAACCGCGACGAGGCTTAGCCCGCAACACGACGCGTTCGAAGCGCGGATCTCGGGTCGTTTGCGAAGGGAACACGGTGACGTCCGTCATGCGGATCGGCTCGATGGCGGGTCCTTCGACGATGACTCGATAAGAACCACCGGGAAGCCCGAGGATTTCGAAGGTCCCATCCGGGTGCACCGCGGCGACGGTCACCGTTCGATCATCCTTCAGAGCGCGAACGAGGATGCGGTCGTGGGTGGCTTCCGGCGGAATCACGAAGGCACCCGCGATCGACCCGGCGTCTTCGAGCGTCAGCACGACGCCACGCGCACCGTCGGCCACATCCCACGCATGCGCCGAGACTCGCCCCGAAAGATGCGCCCCGACCACGTACGGCCCGCGACCGGGTATTCCTCGAATCTCGAATCGACCCGCCGCATCGGAAACGGCGGCCACGTCGCGCCCGTCGTCGGATCCGATCACTTCGACCGCGGCGCCGGAAACGGCGCGACCGTCGACATCCACCACCGTGCCTTCGACGACCACCGGCAATAAATCGGGAGTGATGCGTCCGAGGTCGATTTCCTGACCGCCTTCGAGCGGACGCACGTCGACATCTTTCGACGCCTCGAGACGTCCGTTGCGGAAGACGTTCACGCGCAACCGATTCGCC
>JAFMJN010000181.1 GCA_017853435.1 Planctomycetota bacterium
TGTGGCGCTCACCGTCCTGCCGTAGGCGGTCGCGTTCGGCGATCGCCGCGCCATGCTCCACGCCGAGGGCCTCGAACTGCGCCTTCACGGCGGCGTTCCCGGCGGCGGCACGGGCCCCGACCAAGGCGGCCGCCACGATCGCTCCGACCACCACTCCCACCAGCACCCCCACGCTCAATGACGCGATATCCATGTGTGCAGGGTACACACGCAGGGGGACGATCCGCCCCGGCTCCGGGATCGCGAGCGTGACGATTTGGAATGATTCTAGACTTGGAATCCTTCGGACCTTGGCTAGGATCCCTTCGTGAAGACCGACAAGGCCGAACTTCTGCGCGCCCATGGGCTCACCGTCACCCCTCAGCGGTTGGCGGTGCTCAAGGCCGTCGAACACTGCCCGCACGGTTCGGCGGACGCCATCGCCGACGACGTCCGCGGGAGACTCGGAACCGTCTCGGTTCAAACGATTTACGACGCTTTGACGACCTTCGTCGAGCGGGGGCTCATCCGTCGCATCGAACCCGCGGGTTCGCCGGCCTTGTTCGACCCTCGCGCGGGCGACGGGCACCACCACGCGATCTGCCGCTCCTGTCGCTCGGTGCAGGACGTCGAATCGCCCATCACTCCGCTTCCCTTCCGTGCCCACGCGTCGCGCCCCGACTTCGTGGTGGATGAAGCGGAAGTCGTCTACTGGGGGCTTTGCGCCGCATGCCGCGCGACGCCCGACACGCCCCCGGCGGACACCCCCGGCCCGCGGCCTCGGCCCCGGAAACCCCGACCTCATTCCCTTTAGGCGCCTTCTTCAACATCCATTGAGGAATCCCATGTCCGACAACTCGTCGTCCTCCACCTTCAACCTCGGGCGCTTCTTCCGCAGCAGCCCGTGGGCGGCCGGCTTCACGGCCCTCCTCCTCGGCGCGTGCGCGTCCCACCATCACGATGGCGACGGCAAGGCCGATGCTTCCGGCGGCAAGTGCCCCGTCATGCACACCGACGCGAAGACCGACGAGACCTACCGCGACACGCCGACCGGCGCGATGACCAACGCCGACTGGTGGCCGAACAGCCTCGACCTGTCGGTGCTCCACATCAATCCGCCCGCCGGGAACCCGATGGGCCCGTCGTTCGACTACGCGAAGGAATTCGCGAAGCTCGACATGGCCGCGCTCAAGAAGGACATCGAGAAGATGCTGACCACCTCGCAGGATTGGTGGCCGGCGGACTTCGGCCATTACGGTGGTCTCTTCATCCGCCTCGCGTGGCACAGCGCCGGCACCTATCGCGTGACGGACGGTCGCGGCGGTTCGGCGGACGGCACGATCCGCTTCGCGCCTCTCAACAGCTGGCCGGACAACGCGAACCTCGACAAGGCGCGTCGTCTCCTTTGGCCGATCAAGCAGAAGTACGGCAGCAAGATCTCGTGGGCGGATCTCATGATCCTCACGGGCAACGTCGCCCTCGAATCGATGGGCTTCAAGACGTTCGGTTTCGCCGCGGGTCGCGAAGACGTGTGGGAACCCCAAGCCGACGTGTTCTGGGGCCCCGAAGGCGAATGGCTCGCCGACAAGCGTCACGAAGGTGAGCGCAACCTCGCGAACCCGCTCGCCGCGTCGCAGATGGGCTTGATCTACGTCAATCCCGAAGGTCCGAACGGCAACCCCGATCCGATGCTCGCCGCGCGCGACATCCGCACCACATTCGGTCGCATGGCGATGAACGACGAAGAAACCGTCGCCCTCATCGCGGGTGGCCACACGCTCGGCAAAGCGCACGGCGCGGCCGATCCTCGCAAACACGTGGGCAAAGAACCGGAAGGTGCCCCGCTCGAAGAGCAGGGTCTCGGCTGGAAGAACTCGATGGGTCGCGGTGCGGGCGAAGAGACGATCACGAGCGGTCTCGAAGGCGCGTGGACGGCGACGCCCGTCGCATGGTCGCAAGGCTACTTCAACAACCTCTTCGGCTACGACTGGGAACTCACGAAGAGCCCGGCGGGTGCCCAGCAGTGGCGTCCGAAGAACGGCGCCGGAAAGATCGTTCCCGACGCGCACGACGCGAAGAAGACGCATCAGCCGATGATGCTCACGACGGACATCGCGCTCATCACCGATCCGGCCTACAAGAAGATCTCGGAGCGCTTCCACAAGAACCCGGCGGAGTTCGACGCGGCCTTCGCACGCGCTTGGTACAAGCTCACGCACCGCGACATGGGTCCGCGCGCGCGCCTGCTCGGCCCGCTCGTTCCCGAACAACAGCTTTGGCAGGATCCGCTCCCGGCCGTCAACCACCCGCTGGTGAACGACCAGGATGTGGCCGCTCTCAAAGCGAAGGTGATCGCGTCGGGTCTCTCCATCCCGCAACTGGTCTCGACGGCGTGGGCTTCGGCCGCGTCCTACCGCGGATCGGACATGCGCGGCGGCGCCAACGGTGCCCGCGTGCGTCTCGCGCCGCAGAAGGACTGGGAAGCGAACCAGCCCGCCGACTTGGCGCGCGTGCTCGCAAAGCTTGAAGGCCTCCGCAAGGAATTCAACGACGCGCAATCCGGCGGCAAGAAGATCTCGATGGCGGACATGATCGTCCTCGCCGGCGCCGCAGGCGTCGAAGAAGCGGCGAAGCGCGCGGGCGCAGCCGTGCGGGTTCCGTTCACGCCGGGACGCGTCGACGCCACGCAGGAAATGACCGACGTCGATTCGTTCGCGGTGCTTGAGCCCTCGGCCGACGGCTTCCGCAACTTCGCGAAGGCGAACGTGGATCGTCCGACGCCGGAACTTCTCGTGGATCGCGCGCAGCAGCTGTCGCTGAGCGTTCCGGAAATGACCGTGCTCGTCGGCGGTCTCCGCGCGTTGAACGCGAACTACGCGGGATCGTCCCACGGCGTGTTCACGTCGCGTCCCGAAATGCTCACCAACGACTTCTTCGTCAACCTCCTCGACAATGGGACGGTCTGGAAGAAAACCGGCAACGGCTACGAAGGTCGCGACCGCAAGACGGGCGCCCCCAAGTGGACGGCCACCGCGGTCGATCTGGTGTTCGGTTCGAACTCTCAGTTGCGCGCCATCGCGGAGGTCTACGCCTCCGACGACGCGAAGGAGAAGTTCGTGACCGACTTCGTCGCCGCGTGGAACAAGGTGATGATGCTCGACCGCTTCGGCAGCCCCGATCGCGCTCGCTGAGCGAAGCACGCACCATGAAATCGCCGCCCGGTCGTTCATGCGACCGGGCGGCGATTTTTTCAAGCAAACGCTGAGATACGGCGTGCGCCGTCGGCTCGATCACGCACCCCAAACGGCGCGAGCGGCATAGAGATACGCGGGGATGCCGACGATGACGTTGAACGGGAAGGTCACCGCGAGCGCCATTCCGATATAGACCGACGGCTCCGCCTCCGGAATCGCGATACGCGCCGCGGCCGGCACCGCGATGTAACTCGCACTCGAGGCGAGGACGGCGAGCAACACCGCGTCCCCCAGTGCGAGGCCGCAGACGTGAGCCAACGCCAAAGCCGCCGCTGCCGCGATCGGAGGTACGACCAATCCATACACGACGAGCGACCAACCGCGCGCGATGAACCGTCGAAAGCGGCGCGCGGCGAGAAGTCCGAGGTCGAGCAGAAAGAACACCAACACGCCGTTGAAGAGGTCCTTGCAGAGCGGCTTGAACGCTTCGAAGCCGCGCTCGCGCGTCAGAAGCCCGATGGTCAAGCTTCCCAACAAGAGTAGGACCGGTCCGTTGAGGAAAGCCTCGTGAAGGACCGATCCCCATCCGGGCGCGACGGCCGTCCGCTCAGACGGGGCCTCGCGTTGGGCCCGACGGAGCAGAATGATCCCCACGACGATCGCCGGCGACTCCATGAGAGCCATGACGGCGACCATGTGCCCACCGTAGGGAATACCCGCGGCGTCCAAGACGCTGCCGGCCGTGAGGAACGTGACCGCACTTACGGAGCCGTAACACGCGGCCACCGCCGCGGCATCGTGGATACCCAACCGCTTCCGAAGAAGGGCGAACATCACCACCGGGATCACCGCCGACAATCCCACGCCGATCAAAATCGCGGCGAGCGCATCGCCGTCGACACCGCTGCGGGCGATCTTCACGCCACCCGTGAATCCGATCGCCCACAACAGATAGAGCGACAAGAGTTTGGTGACGGACTTCGGGATCCGCAGATCGGACCCGACGAAGGCCGCCACGGCGCCGAGCACGAAGAACAGGACGGGCGGGCTGATGGTCATCGAGCTCGCCTCGGTGTCGTGGATGTTGCGGCGGAGACGTTCATCAGACCGACGGCTGAACCATGTCTTCCGGCTTGACCCACGCGTCGAATTGTTCGGGCGTGAGGAGTCCGAGTTCGACGGCGGTTTCCTTCAGCGTCTTGCCGGTCTTGTAGGCGGTCTTCGCGACCTTCGCCGCGTTGTCGTAGCCGATGTGCGTGTTGAGCGCGGTCACCAACATGAGCGAGTCGTGCAGGTTGCGACCGATGCGCGGCAGGTTCGCTTCGATACCCGCGGCGCAGTTTTCGCGGAACGAGTCGCACGCGTCCGCGAGCAACCGACCCGAGCGCAGGAAGTTCGAAATCATCATCGGCTTGAAGACGTTGAGTTCGAAGTTTCCGGAAGCGCCGCCCATGTTCACGGCGACGTCGTTGCCGAAAACCTGGCAGCACACCATCGTCATCGCTTCCGATTGCGTCGGGTTCACCTTGCCCGGCATGATCGACGAACCCGGTTCGTTTTCGGGAATCAGAATCTCTCCGATGCCCGATCGCGGCCCCGACGACAACCAACGCACGTCGTTCGCGATCTTCATCAACGCGCAGGCGAGTCCCTTCAACGCACCGTGGGCGACGACCACGGCATCGTTCGCGGCCAACGATTCGAACTTGTTGGGGGCCGTGACGAACGGGTCACCGGTGAGGCGCGCGAGGGCCGCCGCGACACGGTCGGCGTATTCCGGATGGCTGTTCAATCCGGTTCCGACGGCCGTTCCGCCGAGTGCGAGTTCGTGGAGGTGGGGCATCGTCGCTTCGATGGCTTTGGCCATGTGGTCGAGCTGCGCCACGTAGCCCGAGAACTCTTGTCCGAGCGTCAGCGGCGTGGCGTCCTGAAGGTGGGTACGGCCGAGCTTCACGATGCCCGCGAACGCGTCGGACTTGGCCGCGAGCGTGTCGCGGAGACGACGCACCGCGGGGAGCACCGTCCGCTTCAGACAGGCGACGGCCGCGAGGCTCATCGCCGTGGGGAAGGTGTCGTTCGACGATTGGGACTTGTTGACGTCGTCGTTCGGGTGGATCGGCTTCTTCGACCCCATGACGCCGCCCGCCATCTCGATCGCACGATTCGAGATGACTTCGTTGACGTTCATGTTGGTTTGGGTGCCGGAACCCGTCTGCCAAATCACGAGCGGGAAGTGCTCGTCGAGTTTGCCGTCGACGACTTCGCGCGCCGCGGCGACGATCAACGCGTGCTTGTCCGCCGGGAGCAAGCCCAAATCGCGGTTCACGTCGGCGGCGGCGAGCTTGACCGTCGCCAGGGCGCGGATCACTTCGATCGGCATGCGTTCGCCGCCGATCTTGAAGTTCATGAGGGATCGCTGCGTTTGGCATCCCCAGTAGCGGTCGGAGGGGACCTGCAAGGCCCCCATCGTGTCGGTTTCGGTGCGCGTCGTCATGGGAATCAGGCTCCGCCCC
>JAFMJN010000182.1 GCA_017853435.1 Planctomycetota bacterium
ATGTTCAGCATGGGGATGGCGCGATTATGGTGCTTTCCGAACCGGGTTGCGACGAAAAATCAACGAACCGCGGGGCGCGTCAGGGTGTGGTTTTTTCGGCTTGTTTTGTGGCGTCGTGTCCGAAGGCCGTCGATGGAATCGGCGACGGGGCGTCGGCGCCCCCTGCCCAGCGCAGTTCGAGCCATTCGCCGCCCGTCGCATTGAAATGGACGAGTTCGAACCGATGTTTGCCTTTGGACAACGCGACCCGTCCGGATTTGGGTTCCGGATTGTGGAGACCGTCGTGGTCGACGACGACGCCCCCGTCGATCGCCAATCTTCCACCGTCGTCGCAGACGAGTTCGAACGTCCATACGCCGTCCGCCGGAACGTCGATCCATCCGCCGAATCGACGCGCGACGTATTCCTCCGAAGGGGTTCCCGGGGCGGGAGTCGCGACGACGTCGCGATGCTTGGGGGCTCCGAGGTCGTTGAAGGCCGGGAGCTTCTTGAACGCGCCCGGCCACGATTCACGGATGAGGCCGGGAAGCGTCGTGCGCGACGTGGCCGCGCGTGGGTCGACGCGACGGATGGTGCGCTCCGTGGTCGGCGTGACGGGGATGCCGTCGCGGAACCCTCGGACGCGCACGGTGGTGGTATCCCGAAGAGCGTAGGTCCCGGGGCCGATCACGCCGTCGGCGCGTGGATCGCGTCCGTCGAAGGTCGCGCGGATCTCGCATCCGTTCATCGCGGGGATGACGACGGAGCGTTCGGCGACGTCGACGCCGTCGGCGAGGAATTGGTCGCCCACGGGGCTGTGGATCGTCGGTGCGGTGAACACGGCGGGGGGCCCGGCGAATTCGAGGGCCACGACGGGGACGTTCTTCGCGCGGGCCGACCTCGGAACGCGCAGCGTGACGCGATCGATTCCGGAGACGACGTCGACCGCGTCGCCGCCGAGGACGCGTGCCGAGAGCGGGGCCGTGCCGAGGCCCACGATGTCGACGCGACCGTCGGACGGCGGATCGAAAAGTTGCAGATAGACGGTGGTGCGACCGTCCTTCGACGTACGCGTCGTCGAGCGTCCCCACGGGGTCGTCGCGAAGAGGCTCGCGCGGGTTCCGTGGATCGAGTCGGCGTTGTCCTTCATCCACGCTCCGATGCCCTTCAGACGTTCCACCGCTTCCGCGGGGAACGTGCCGTCGGCTTTCGGCCCCACGTTCAGAAGGAAGTTCCCGCCCTTCGAGGCGACATCGCACAAAAGTCGAATCAGGTCGTCGGTGGATTTCCAACGCGTATCGGCGGCGTTCCACCCCCAATGGCCGTTCATCGTCATGCACGATTCCCAGTCGACTCCGGGCAGACCCGTCGCCGGGATCTCCTGTTCGGGAGTGCCGTAGTCGCCCGCGAAGCCGCCCGCGCGCGTCTGTCCCGCCATCCCTCCGCGTCCGACGTCGACGCGGTTGTTGACGATCACGGACGGTTGCAGCGAGCGGCACAAGTCGTAGAGCGCTTGCCCGCGCTCGTGGTTCCACGTCGATTCCCACTCGCCGTCGAACCACATGACTCCGATCGGGCCGTAGCGGGTGAGGAGTTCCGTGACCTGCGCATGAAGGTGGCGCACGTATCGGTCCATGTCGGCACCCGTCGTCGGACGGTCGGTCTCCCATTCCCGACGGGGGAGGTAGTCGGGGTGATGCCAGTCCATGATCGAGTGGTACCAGCACACGGCGAGACCTTCGTTCCGGAATGCATCGGCGACGTCCTTCATCACGTCACGACCGTGTGGCGTCGCGGCGATGTCGAAGTCCGTATGGTCGGAATCGAAGAGACAGAAGCCGTCGTGGTGCTTCGTCGTGATCGTGACGTAGTTCATGCCCGCCTCGCGGGCGAGTGCGGCCCATCCGCGCGGGTCGAAGTTCTTCGGGTCGAAGCGTGTGCGGAACGTGTCGTAGGTGTCGAGGGGAATCTGCGCCGTCGTACGGATCCACTCGCCGTGGGTGTCGCGACCGTTCCAACGTCCTTCGGGAACGGCGTAGAGACCCCAGTGGATGAACAAACCGAAACGCGCGTCGCGGAACCACGCCATCCGTGCGTCGCGTTCGGCGGCGGATTCCGCGATCGGTGTGGTGACGGGGCGTTCGGTCTTGCAATCGTCGCGGACGCCGCAGGCCGCGAGGAGGAAAAGGGCGACGGTCGCGAGTCGTTTCATGGCGGATCTCGATTCAGTCGGGGAACGGAACTCCCGTGATGCGGGCAACGTCGACGAGATCGGCGACGACGGCGGGAACCAACGGGATACCCGCTGCGCGGCGCTCGTGCTCGGCCTCGCGTTCCGGATCTCCGGGGATGATGGGCCCGCTCGTTCCGGGGGCGGGCTTCGTCTTTCGGAAGGTGCGTACGACGTCGTCGATCTGCGCGCGGAATTCGTCGGGGTCGATGAACCCGTCGATCCGCATGGAGCCGAAGAAGTGGCCGATCCCTTTGCCGACGCTGCGTGCGGGGATTTCCTGCCGCAACGCGAACGGCGGCGTGAACGGACCCCAGTTCGCTCCCGAAAGAACGGCGCACAGGACGTCGACCATCATGCCGAGCGCGTAGCCCTTGTGGCCGGATCGTTCACGGTCGCTTCCGAGCGGAAGCAGCGCTCCGCCTTGGATCATCCCTTGAGGATCGGTCGTCATGCGACCGTCGCGATCGACGGCCCACCCTTCCGGGATGGACTTGCCGGTGCGGTTCGCGATCTCGACCTTTCCGTAGGCCGCGGCGCAGGTCGCGAGGTCCACGACGATCGGCGGTTCTTCGCGACCGGGAAACGCGATGGCGATGGGGTTGGTGCCGAGCATGCGCTCGGCTCCCCAAAGCGGCGCGACGAGCTTCGTCGAGTTCGTCATCGCCCAGTTGATCAAGTTGTGTTCGAGCCCCTGCATCGCGTACCAGCCCGCGATGCCGTAGTGGTTCGTGTTGCGGACGCTGACCCAACCGGAACCGGCGGACATGGCCTTTTCCATGGCGATGCGATTCGCCTGCGGCCCGACGACGAGACCGAGTCCGTTGTCACCGTCCACCGTCGCGGTGCTGGCGGTCTCGCGGACGATCGTGACGCGCGGCGTCGGATTGATGCGGCCGAGCGTGAGCATGTCCACGTACGTGTGGAGTCGGGCGACGCCGTGCGAATCGATGCCGCGAAGGTCGGCGGCGATCAACACGTCCGCAGCCGTGCGTGCGTCGGTTTCCGGAACGCCGAAGGAGCGGAAAACCCCGACGCAGAAATCGTGGAGGACGCGATCCGGAAGGCGGCGAAGGTCGTTCATCGTGTGGCGGGTTTCAGGCGGTCGACGATCGTGTCCGCGATCGCGAGTGACGACGTCGCCGCGGGAGAAGGAGCGTTGCAGACGTGGACCGTCGACGGACCGTCGACGAACAGGAAGTCGTCGACGAGTCCGCCGTCGCGTGCGAGAGCCTGTGCACGCACTCCCGCGGGGGCGGGCATGAGATGTTCGGCGCGGATCGCGGGCAGGAGGCGCGACAGCGCTGCGACGAAAGCGGCCTTCGAAAACGAACGGTGCAATTCGCCCATGCCGGCGCGTCCATGCTTGCGAACGAGACGCCAAAAGCCCGGCCACGTCGCGGTCTCGGCGAGATCGCGGAGGTTGATCGTCGTCCGCGTGTAGCCTTCGCGCGCGAAGGCGAGAACGGCGTTCGGTCCGCACTCGACGCCGCCGCCGATCATGCGGGTGAAGTGCACGCCGAGAAACGGGAAGTTCGGATCCGGTACGGGATAGATGAGATTCTTCACCAAACCTCGTGCTTCGGGCACCAATTCCCAATACTCGCCGCGGAACGGGACGATCTGCGCGTCGGGCGCGTTCCCCGACGCGCGTGCGAGGCGATCGGAGAAGAGGCCTGCGCAGCCGACCGCCAAGCGGCCTTCGAAGGATCCGACATCGGTATGGGCGACGGCTCCGTCGTAACGGCCTTCGAGTTTGCCGACGCGCACTCCGAAACGTGTTTCGCCGCCGCCGGAACGAATGAGTTCCGCGAGCGTCTCGCAGACGCGTCCGTAGTCGGTGATGCCGGTTTCCGGGACGTGCAACGCGTCGACGCCGGCGGTTTCCGGTTCGAGTTCCCGAAGTCGAGCGGCGGAGATGCGTCGCGCATCGACGCCGTTTTTCGCCGCACGATCGGCGATGCGATCGAGGGCCGCCACTTCCGATGCGTCGAGGGCGACCACCACTTTCCCGCAGATGTCGTAGGGCACTCCGTGGTCGCGGCAGAACGCTTCCATGAGCGCCTTTCCGCGACGGCAGAGGACGGCTTTGAGCGACCCGGGTTTGTAGTAGATCCCCGAATGCAGCACGCCCGAGTTGTGGCCCGTTTGGTGAAGTCCCGGCGCCGCTTCTTTCTCGAGGACGAGCGCCGTCTTTCCGGGATGGCGCTGCATGAACCGCCACGCCGTTGCGAGTCCGACGATTCCACCGCCCGCGACGATCAAGTCGGCACGGCGCGTCGTCACGTGTCGTTCACCGTGCGTTGGTGCTGGACACCGAGTCCGTCGATGCCGAGCGCCATCCGCTGACCGGTTCGCAAGTAGACCTGCGGTTTCTGTCCGAAGCCGACCCCCGGCGGAGTTCCGGTCGAAATCACGTCGCCCGGAAGGAGCGTCATGAAGTTCGAGATGTACGCCACCAGCGTACGGACGCCGTAGACCATCGTCCGCGTCGACCCGTCCTGAAACCTCCGATCGTCGACGTCGAGCCAGAGTCGGAGGTTCTGCGGATCCGGAACTTCGTCCTTCGTCACCAACCACGGACCGAGAGGCGCGAATCCGTCGTGGCTCTTGCCCTTCGACCAGTTCCCTTGGCGTTCGAGTTGCCACGCGCGTTCCGAAAGGTCGTTGGTGACGCAGTAGCCCGCGACGTAGTCGAGGGCGTCGGCTTCCGCGACGCGCTTGCAGCGGCGACCGATCACCACGCCGAGTTCGACTTCCCAATCGACCTTCTCCGCGCCGGGAGGAATCGGGACGTCGTCGTCGGGGCCCGCGATCGACGAAACCGCCTTCATGAAAAGAACGGGTTCGGGCGGCACCTGCATTCCCGATTCCGCCGCGTGATCCGCGTAGTTGAGACCGATGCAGATGATCTTGGTCGTTCCCGCGACGCACGGTCCGATGCGGGTGCCTTCCGGCACGACAGGGAGCGATCGCGGATCGATCGCGCGAAGTCGGTCGAGACCCGCGTCGCTCAGAACGTCGCCGCCGATGTCGGAGACGATTCCGTCGAGAAGGCGCGCGCGCCCTTCGGGGTCGAGCATGCAGGGACGTTCACGGCCGATCGGGCCCATGCGGAGCAGCTTCATCGGAGTCTCAGGTGGTCCAGCCGCCGTCGATCACGTGGATCGCACCCGTCGTGAAGGCGGATTCGTTCGAAGCGAGGTAGGTGGCGAGAGCGGCGATTTCTTCCGCCGTCCCGAGGCGACCCATCGGTTGTCGTCCGACGAAGGCCGCGCGCGCCGCCGCGTAGTCGCCCGTCGCCGCGAGGCGGCTCTGCAGAGACGGCGTGTCGACGGTGCCGGGGCAGATCGCGTTGCAACGGATGCCGCGCGTCACGAAATCCGCGGCGACGGCTTTGGTCAAACCGATGATGGCCGCCTTCGAAGTCCCGTACGCGTAGCGATTCGGAACCCCTTTCAC
>JAFMJN010000183.1 GCA_017853435.1 Planctomycetota bacterium
GAGCGCCCACGAGGCCCGACGTCTCACGGACCAAGTCCGTCGTCTGCCCCAGTGGATTTCGAAGGCGCTCCTCTGCGCCGAGGGTGTTCGCGCCGTGGCGGAATCCGTGAAGGACGCCCGTGGTTTCCTCTTCCTCGGTCGCGGTGCCAATTACCCCGTGGCTCTCGAAGGCGCGTTGAAGTTGAAGGAGATCTCCTACATGCACGCCGAGGGATACCCGGCGGGGGAGATGAAGCACGGCCCGATCGCCCTGATCGACGAGGGGTTGCCCGTCGTCGTCATCGCGACCCGCGGCCCCGTCTACGACAAGGTCGCCTCGAACGTCGAAGAGGTCCGCGCCCGCGGCGGTCGCGTCATCGCGGTCGTCAACCCCGGCGACGACCGTGTCGCCCGTCAGGCGTCCGCCGTGATCACCGTCCCGGAATGCGATCCGCTTCTCGGACCGATGGTCAACGTCGTGCCTCTGCAACTGCTCGCCTATGAAGTCGCCCGCCTTCGCGGTTGCGACGTCGATCAACCCCGCAACCTCGCCAAGAGCGTGACGGTGGAATAAGCGGAATCGAACTTTCATGAACACCATCGCCCTGGAACTCAAAAAGAAACTCGAGGACAAGACCGCGCTGATCGGCGTCATCGGGCTCGGGTACGTCGGCATGCCGCTGGCCCTCGAATTCGCACGCGCCGGATTCCGCGTGATCGGCTACGACGTCGACCCGAAGCGGGTCGCCGAAGTCAACGCCGGTCGTTCCTACATCGGCGACATCAAGGACGAGGAACTCGGCCCCGAAGTGCGCGCGGGTCGTCTGCGGGCGTCCCTTCCGGATGCATCCATCGGCGAGTGCGACACGATTTCGATCTGCGTCCCGACGCCGCTCCGAAAGTCGAAGGATCCGGATATGCGCTACATCGTGAGCGCGACGGACGAGATCGCGAAGCGCGCCCGCAAGGGGCAGCTCATCGTGCTCGAGAGCACGACGTATCCGGGAACGACGACGGAAGTCGTGATGCCGCGCATCGAGGCGAAGGGGCTCCGCGCGGGCGAAGATTTCTTCATCGCGTTCAGCCCCGAGCGCGTCGACCCGGGTAACCCGACGTTCCACACCCGCAACACGCCGAAGGTCGTCGGCGGCCATTCGGACGCCTGTCGCGTCCTTTCCAAGGCGCTCTACGCGCATGCGGTGGATCGCGTGGTCATCGTTTCGAGTCCCGCCGCCGCCGAGATGGTCAAATTGCTCGAAAACACCTTCCGAAGCGTCAACATCGGCCTCGTCAACGAGATGGCGATCATGTGTCGCAAACTCGGGTGCGACGTCTGGGAGGTCATCGAAGCCGCGTCCACGAAGCCGTTCGGATTCATGCCGTTCTGGCCGGGCCCCGGTCTCGGCGGCCACTGCATCCCGATCGATCCGCACTACCTTTCATGGAAGTTGAAGACCCTCAACTACAACGCCCGCTTCATCGAAATGGCCGGCGAAATCAACAGCCACATGCCCGACTACGTGGTGGATCTCGTCGGTGAAGCACTCAACGAAGCCGGCAAGGCGGTCAAGGGATCGAAGATCCTCGTCCTCGGTGTCGCCTACAAGAAGAACGTGGACGACTGTCGCGAATCTCCCGCGATCGACGTGATCGAACTTCTGAGGAAGCGGGGGGCCTCCGTCTCCTACGCCGATCCGCACGTTCCCGAGTTGCGGCACGATCCGGTTTCGATGGACGCGGTTCCTTACGATGCGGCGGCCCTTTCGGCGGCGGATTGCGTCGTGGTCGTCACCGACCATGCGGCGTTCGACCCCGATCTTCTGGCGAGGCACGCGAAGGTCGTCGTCGACACGCGCAACATGCTGAAGGGACGCGCGGCGTCCGGCACGGTCGTCAAGCTCTGACCATGGCGTCGATCCTCGTCACGGGAGGGGCCGGGTTCATCGGTTCCCACGTCGCGGAGGCTTTCCTCCGCCGCGGTGATTCCGTGTCGATCCTCGACAATTTCAATCCGTTCTACGATCCGGCGCTCAAACGTCGCAACGTCGAGACACTCGCCGCTTATCCGGGTTTTCGCGCCTTCGAAGGCGACATCCGCGACGCGGGTCGCGTCGTTGATGTGATGCGTGACGCGCGTCCCGACGGCGTCGTCCATCTCGCCGCGATGGCCGGAGTGCGTCCGTCCATCGAACAACCCGCTCTCTACGCCGACGTGAACGTCATGGGAACGATGAGGGTTCTCGAAGCTGCGCGGGAAGCCGGCGTGGCCCGTTTCGTCTTCGCCTCGTCGTCCTCCGTATACGGGAACCGCGAAGGGGAGCCGTTCCGCGAGACCGACAACGTCGATCATCCCGTGTCTCCGTACGCCGCGACGAAGAAGTCCGGTGAACTTCTCTGTCACAGTTGGCACCACCTCTCGGGAATTCCCGTGACGTGTCTCCGCTTCTTCACGGTCTACGGCCCTCGACAGCGGCCCGACCTCGCGATCCACAAATTCGCCGGGTTGATGCGCCGTGGGGAAGCCGTGACCGTCTTCGGTGACGGATCGACCCGCCGGGATTACACCTTCGTCGACGATATCGTCGACGGTGTGGTCCGCGCCTACGATCGCGCGAGCGGCTACCGCATCTACAACCTCGGCGGTTCCGCGACGATCGCGCTTCGCGATATGGTCGACGGCCTCGCCGCAGCGCTCGGTGTCGTCCCCAGAGTGGTCCACGCTCCCGAACAACCGGGAGACGTTCGTATGACGTACGCCGACGTGTCGGCCGCGCGCCGCGACTTGGGATTTTCACCGAGCGTGCCGTTCGCAGAAGGGATTCGGAAATTCGCCCGCTGGCACGTCGAGGCGGTGCGATGACCCGTCTCGACGTCCTCACGGTCGCGGGTGCCCGTCCGAACTTCATGAAAATCGCCCCGCTTTCATGGGCGCTTTCGAAACTCGACGGCGTTCGGCATCGCATCGTCCACACGGGGCAGCATTACGACCCGAACATGTCGGGCAGGTTCTTCGAGGATCTCCGGATCCCGGAACCTTGGCGAAATCTCAACGTCGGTTCGGGATCGCACGGACGTCAAACCGCGGATGTGATGGCGCGCTTCGAGCCCCTGCTCGAAGAGGATCGTCCGGACGTCGTCGTCGTGGTCGGCGACGTCAATTCGACCATCGCTTGTGCACTCGTGGCTTCGAAGATGGGCATCAAGGTCGCCCACGTCGAGGCGGGATTGCGGTCGTTCGACCGTTCGATGCCCGAAGAAGTCAACCGCATCCTGACGGACGCGATCTCCGACGTGCTCTACGTCACGGAAGCGTCCGGAGTGGCGAATCTCGCGCGCGAAGGCGTCGATCCCGCGAAGGTCGTGCTCGCCGGCAACGTCATGATCGACACCCTCGTGGAGTTCCGCGAGCGTGCCCGTGGTTCGGATATCACCGAGCGTCTCGGTGTTGCGCGCAAGTCGTACGTGACCGTCACCCTGCATCGCCCGTCCAACGTCGACGACCCCACGAAGGTCGTCGCTCTCGTCGAGATGATTCGCGACGTCGCTCGGCGTTCGCCCGTCGTTTTCCCGGTGCATCCCCGAACCCGGGCGCGTATCGCGGCGGCCGGCCTCGATCTCGCCGCAGTCCCCGGGCTCCACGTTTGCGATCCCCTCGGATACGTCGACTTCCTCGCGTTGATGGATCGTTCGCGACTTCTGATGACGGATTCCGGCGGTGTTCAGGAAGAAGCCTGTTTGCTCGGTGTCCCGTGCCTCACGCTTCGGGACAACACCGAGCGTCCGGTCACCTGCGACGTCGGGGTGAATCGTCTGGTGGGCAGCGACCCGAAAGCGGGGCTCGCGGCCGCCCTCGAGATTCTCGAACGAGGGCCGGGGGCGATGTCGGTTCCGCCCCTGTGGGACGGTCGGTCCGCAACGCGTATCGTTGGCGACTTGGTGGCCCGATTCGGGCGCCCGGATTCGGTTTCATGAAGGCACTCGTTACCGGCGGCGCCGGATTCATCGGTTCCCACATCTGCGACGCGCTCGTCGCCCGCGGCGATTCGGTCGTCGTGCTCGACAATTTCGCCACGGGGCGGGAAGACAACCTCGCGCATCTCGCGGGGCGGATCGATCTCCGTCGCGGCGACATCCGCCGACCCGAAGATTTGGCGTCGGCGGTCGCGGGATGCGACGTCGTGTTCCATCTCGCGGCCATGCCTTCGGTGCCGCGCAGCGTCGAAGATCCGATCACGTCCTTCGACGTGAATGCGGCCGGAACGGTCAACGTCTTGAACGCGGCCCGACTCGGGGGCGTACGGCGCGTCGTGTATTCGGCCTCGTCGTCGGCGTACGGCGATACGCCGACGCTTCCGAAGATCGAGTCGATGCCCCCCAATCCGCTCAGTCCCTACGCGGCGGACAAGTTGCACGGCGAGAACGCCGCGCGGGTCTTCTTTCTCTGCTACGGCCTCGAGACCGTCGTCCTGCGATATTTCAACGTCTTCGGACCGAGACAGCGACCGGATTCGGCGTACGCCGCGGTCATTCCGAAGTTCACCGACGCGTTCGTTTCCGGGCGTGAACCGGTGATCTACGGCGACGGCGAACAGAGCCGCGACTTCACGTATATCGCCAACGTCGTGGCCGCGAATCTTCTCGCCGCGTCGGCTCCCGGTGCTCCGGGCCGCGTGTTCAACGTCGGCAACGGCTGCCGGACCACGTTGAACGAACTGCTGAAGCTCATCGCGCAGCGTTGCGGCGTTCCAGCGAAGGCCCGCTACGAAGCGGTGCGGGCCGGCGACGTCAAACACTCGCTCGCCGACATCGAGGCGGCACGTTCGATTCTCGGCTACGATCCGCCCGTCGATTTGGCGACCGGGCTCGATGCGACGGTGAAGTGGTTCCGGGCCGCCGACGGGGGAGACGCGTCATGAAGGGCATCATTCTCGCCGGCGGGCTCGGAACCCGGCTGGCTCCGCTGACGAACATCACGAACAAGCATCTGCTTCCCGTTTGGGACAAGCCGATGATCTACTATCCGATCGGCTGCCTCGTCAACGCGGGGATCACCGACATCATGATCGTGACCGGCGGGAACTACGCGGGCGACTTCCTGCGGCTTCTGCGCAACGGTGAAGACTTCGGCCTGAAGCGCCTCAACTACGCCTATCAAAAGGGTGAGGGCGGCATCGCGGACGCCCTTCGACTTTGCGAAGGATTCGCCGACGGCGACAGCGTCTGCGTCGTGCTCGGCGACAACATCATCGAGACCAACATCAATCGTGCCGTCTCGGACTTCGGCAAGCAGGACCGCGGCGCGAAGATCATCTTGAAGGAAGTTCCGGACCCGGAACGCTTCGGCGTCGCGGAGTTCTCCGGCGGACGCGTGATCGGCATCGAAGAGAAGCCGAAGGCTCCGAAGTCGAAGCATGCGGTGATCGGCATCTACATGTACGACGCGCGCGTGTTCGACATCATCCGGACGTTGAAGCCTTCGGGGCGCGGCGAACTCGAAATCACCGACGTGAACAATGCGTACATCAAGGACGGCTCGATGACGTGTGAAGTCCTCGAAGGGTGGTGGACGGACGCCGGGACCTTCGAGTCGTTGCACCGCGCCACGTGCCTCGTCAAGGAGGGCGGGGCGAACCGGGTGACCTGACGCC
>JAFMJN010000184.1 GCA_017853435.1 Planctomycetota bacterium
TGGAACTCGAGAATTTTGTCGTCGGCGACGGCGCGTCGTCCCATTTCCGCGGGGCGAGGTTTCTTTGTTCCGAACCGCCAAGGACTTGCGAACGGCGCTTGTCGCGTTCTTGAGCCGGACGCGCGCGCGACGTAGAAACCTCTCCCCGAGAAGTCGCGGCGAACCGCGGTCGATCGGTGTTCGGCGGCGTAGCTCAGTTGGTAGAGCAGGGGATTCATAAGCCCCGGGTCACAGGTTCGAGTCCTGTCGCCGCTATGAAGAAGGGCCTGCAGCGTTCGCGCTGCGGGCCCTTCAGCGTACCGTGAGCGTGCGGCACCACTCGGCGACGGCGCGGGCTCCGTCGAACGAAATCAGCGCGCGGTCGCGAGCGAGCGAAAGCGGTTCGACCGGAGAGTCGATCAAGTCGACGACGTGACGGTGCATCGATTCCGGATCGACGTCGTTCGGATGGAACAGCGTGACGAGCCCCATTTCGGCGAGACGGGTCGCCCTCAGGATCTGCTCTTGACGGTGCATGATGCGGGGGATGAGGAGCCCGCGCTTCGCGAATCGAAGAAGTTGCGTCGTGGTGTTGTAGCCGCCGGTGCAGATCACCAAGTCCGACTTCGCCATGATCGGGCTCGTCGACGTCACGAACTCGAGCAGGTGGATCGCAACTTTGCCCGAAAGCGCGGCGACACGACGACGGAATCCCTCCAGCAGGTCTTCCGGAATGAAGGGGCCCGGAAGGATGATGCTGCGCCACCCGACCGTCGACGCATGGGCTTCGAGCATCGACAGGTAATTGCCGATGACGAGGTCGCCCGCGCCGTCGCCGCCGCCGATGGTCACCGCCACGGTGCGTTGACCGGGACGGACGCAGGCATCGATGATCGAGGGATCGAGCGCTTCTTCGTCCTCGCCGACGTATCCGCAGAAGCGGGACTTGCGCTTCAGATCGTCCGGCAGGGCGTACGCCGTCGACGTGTCGAAGATGTTCTCCTGACCGTAGATCAGAATCTGGTCGTAATGGGAGCGTAGGACGTCGTAGATCCCCTTGTCGTTCCACAATGCCTTCACCGATTCGGGGTCGTCGATCACGTCGCGAAGCCCCAACGCGCGGATGCAGTCGGGACGGTGCTTGCCGAGCCACTGCAACGCGGGGAGCATCTCGCCCTTCATCCCGGTGGGAGCGTGGTCGACGATGAGAACGTTCGGGTCGTAGTCCTGAAGGGTCTGCAGGATGAGGTTGGTCCTCAACTTGAGCACGTCTTCGTCCGAGACGCCGAGGGATCGAGCCGCGTACTGCTCCGAGGCCGCCTTCTTGACCGAAGGCAGCTTCACGTAGTCGACCCCCGCAGGAAGCGAGTAGCGGTGCACCGCGGGTGAACCGGTGAGAAGAAGGACCGAGACGCCGGGCACGGCGGCGGTCAGCGAGCGCGCGATGTTGCTGCACCGTTGAAGGTGACCGAGTCCCAGCGTGTCGTGCGAGAAGATCGCGACGCGGGACCCCGGCCCGAAGGGGCGTGCGGGGCCGCGTTCGCGTTCGGGTTGCGGAGGCGGCGTGGGAGGCGCGACCACGGCGGATCCCGTCGTCTTGCCGCGGGCTTTTTCCCGAAGGGCCGTCGCCAGGGCGGCCCGCAATTGCGGCTTCGAAAAGGGTTTGACGACGTAGCCTTGGGCGCCCGCCGCCATCGCGCGGTCGATGCTCTCTTCGTCGGCGTAGGCGGTGAGGAACACCATCGCGGGGTCATGCCGATCGCGCAGCATCGCGGCGGTTTCGATCCCGTCGCGTTTCCCCTTCAATCGAATGTCCATGATCACCAAATCGGGAGGGTTCGAGCCCGCGGTGATGAGCGCATCCTCGCCGTTCGCCGCGACACCGACCACCACGTAGCCGAGCTCTTCCGCAAGGACGCGCAAGTGCAATTGGACGATGCCGTCGTCTTCGACGATCAGAACCTTCGGGGGATTGGGGTTCACGAGGTCGGCTCCTCCACCGGGAACGTGACCACGAACCGTGTGGCGGGTTCGCGAACGAGGATGACTTCGCCTCCGAGTTGGGCCGCGAGGTCGCGAATGAGCGTCTGTCCGAGAGTCTCGGACTGATTGACGCGGTTCTCCCGGAATCCCATTCCGTCGTCCGCGACTTCGAGAAGGATGCGACCGTCGACCGACGTACACGACACTTTGATCGTGCCGCCGACCGTGCCCGGGAACCCATGCTTGATGGCGTTCGTGACCAGTTCGTTCACGATCAGCCCGCACGAGAGCGCACGATCGAGATCGAGACGAATCTCTTCGATGTGGGTCTCGAGTCGGACGCGTTCGGGCGGATCGATGTGCGACTGCCCGAGATGGCCGACCAAAAGTCCGAGGTAGACGCGAAGGTCGACCATCTCCAAATCTCGCGCGCCGAACAACTGTTCGTGGATCAGCGCCATGGAGCGAATGCGGTCTTGGCTTTCCTGGAACTTCTCGAGAGCCTTCGCATCCTTGATTTCGCGCGATTGGAGATCGAGAAGGCTCGTGATCACCTGCAGGTTGTTCTTGACGCGGTGATGGAGCTCCCGCAGCAGAAGGTCTTTCTCGGCGACCGAGTTCTTCAGCGCGGCTTCCATGGCCTTGCGTTCGGAGAGATCTTCCGCGAGGCACACGAATCCTCGGAAGTCCGCACCGCCGCCTCCGAGGGGCGCCGCGGAGAACGAGACGGGAATCCGTGCACCGGATTTCGTGAGGAAGAGGCGATCCTGACCGCGACAGAATCCGAGAACGGTGAGATCGGCACAAAGGTCGCGGATGGGCCTTCCTTCAAGTTCGGACTTCGAGAAGCCCAGCATCGCCAGCGTCGCCGGGTTGACCGTCGTGATCGTGCCTTCGGGACTCACGATGAAAAGTCCACCCGCGAGCGATTCGACCACGTCGTTCAGGTTGTCGAGAGACACGGTGGACGTGGCCAACCTCACGGCCATCCGATTGAAGGTTTCCGCGAGATGGCCGAGTTCGTCCTTCGACGGAACGTCGACACGCGCGGTGAGATCGCCGGTGCCGATGCGTTGGGCCGCCGACTCGAGCGCCGACACGGGCTTCGAAATGGTCCGTGAGAAGAGGACACCGAGAGTCATCGCGATCAACGCACCGAGGATCGTGGTGACCAGCGTCAGCCGCGAGGCCTCTTGAGCGCGAACGGCGATGGTTTTCAGGTCGTCGTTCAGCTGCTCTTCGGCATGCAGTTCGAGCGCCCGGAGACGGGGGAGCACGGACTTTCGGACGGTGCTTTCCACTTTGTTTTGGAGGATTTCTTGGGCGGCGAGCAAATCCGACGTCGTCGTTCTCAGCGTGTCGAGGTGGGCGCGGAGGTCGTTCAACGACGTCATCAACGGAGCGAGAAGGTCTTCTTTGCGCTTCGACTCCGACGTCGCCCGGGCCGCCGCTCCGGCGGCCTTCGCCGCAGCGATCTCCGTTTCCGCGTCGCGGTTCAGTTCCTTCCAAAAGGTGTCGAGGTCGTCGAAGGCGTCGGAGATCCGCTCCTCGATTTCGTCGATATCGGCCTTGCGGGCGATTTTTTCGGCGTCGGAGCGTGCCTCGCGCTTCAGGTAGCGAGACTTGATGAGGTCGTGCGCGGCGGCCAACGACTCTTGGGTCGTCAGCGACATGCGAGCCGCGGTTTCGTGACGGTAGAGAGGGCCGCGGGGAACGTTGATACGGTCGCTCGCGGCCGTTTTGAGTCGGATGCCGTGAATGTCGAGGTTGACGCCGCCGTCGGAATGGTTCGAGGCGACGCTGACCGTGCCTTTGATCTTGTCTTCGGGCTTCAAATCCTTCGATTTGATCTTGCGAAGCTTCCAACGTCCGTTCGAGTCGATCGAGCAACTGGCCTCGATCCGTTGGCCGACTCGAAGAGGCTCGTCGCCGGCGTCGGATTCCGTCGTCGGTTTTCCGTCCGCTCCGAGTTGTTGGAACAAGGCGACGCCGAAAAGCGTGATGGTTCCCGACTTCGTATCGACGGCTTCGATCGGGCCGCGCAGTTTGGGACGTCGCTCGCGCGGAAGCCGGTCGATCTGCACCGGGCGGCGCGGTCCCGCTCCCGCCGGAGACAACTCGATCTCGAGCGTGGACCCCGTCACGTCTTCGGCGCGGATGACGAGTTGAGCGTCGCGTCTCAGTTCACCGACGTCCGCCTGAATGCCCCGGTTGATGGATCCGGTGATGAGGCTCGCGATCGTGGTCGGCAGTGCGGCCGCAATGATGACGATGAGGAGGCGAAGGCGGAGACTCATGGGGCGAGGACGGACCGTCCTGCGGCGATAAAAGCCGCGCGGGTGCGGTTTTGAATCGTACCCCATCTTTTACCAATCGGCCCTCTTAACCGACTCGGGGAGACCGATTTGCGACGATCTTGCGCCGCAGGCGGTTGCGGTGATTCCTCGATAAGATGAAGGCATGCTCCGGTTTCTTTCCGTGTGGATGATCGTCGCTTCGGCGCTCCTTTTCGCCCAGGCGCCGGACGGGTACCGGACGAATACCGGGGAAGCGTGCGGTGTCGGTTTCTATTACCCGGTCGACTACGCCGAGTTTCCGCTTCCTCCCACGGAGACCGTGACGCGCGCCCGCTACGTGCGGCGCGAAGTTCCCGAAATCCTCAAGAAGGCGAAGGCGATGGTCAAGCCGTCGTTCGACGTCTTCGTCGTCCCGAAGCCCGTCGGCGGCACGACCGGCGCGACGAAGACTCCGATCGCCGAGTCCGCGCCCGCCTCGCGGCCCGAGGACGCCTCCGCGTCGCGTCCGGAATCGCGACCCGATTCTCGCGCCAGCGAATCGCGTCCCGAGGGTGACTCCGGCAAGTCGGGTCCGAAGACCGTGCGTGAAGCGATGCTCGAAGCGGGGAGGATCGTCGGATTCGACGAGTTCCGCAAGCGTCGACTCGGAGGCTGGAAGCTGAAGCCTCTGTCTGCGCCGAACGCTCCGTTGAAGGAGTGGATGCTCGAGCGCGACGATGCGCGGGCCGACGCGGCATGGAATCGCATCGGCTATCTCGCGTTGCGCGACGACGGTCCTCAGATCGTCGGGATGGTCGCCACGTCCGCGTCTCCGATGGAACGCGAATTCGTCGTGGAAATGCGACGCGTCGCCCGCAGCCTCGCGATTCGGGCGGACGCCGAGGCTCTCGAAGAGCGCTTGGAATCGATGTATTCGGGGAAGAAGTTGCGCAACATCCCGTTCCGCATCGAAGTCCGTCGTCGGCTCGCCAAAGGATGGAAGGCGATCGACACGGAGAATTTCATCGTCGTGCACCATCTCGAGCGCGACATCCTGGTGAACAAGATCGCGCGCGATCTCGAAGCCGTACGACCCGTGTTCGTCGAGACGTTCCCTCCGGTGAAGCCCGTCGACGCGGTGTCGATCGTGCGCGTGTGCCGGAATCAGGCCGAATACACCCAGTACGGGGGGCCTCCGAATACGGGAGGCTATTGGCATCCGGGGAACGAAGAACTGGTCTTCTACGACTACTATCAGACCGCCCTCGACAGCGAGAAGGGAACCGCGCGTCGGAGCACCGACAAGGACGCTCTTCTCGTGCTCTATCACGAGGCCCTGCATCAGTACATCTACTACGCCGTGGGGCAGGTCAGTCC
>JAFMJN010000185.1 GCA_017853435.1 Planctomycetota bacterium
GGTCGCGTTCTCGGATCCGTTCTCGCTTCCCGTCATCGATCATCTGAAGACGCATACGGGGTGCGACCTCCGTCCGGTCGTCGCCGCACCCGCGGCGATCCGCCGCGCGGTGTCGGCCATCTACCGTCGCGACGAACAGAAGATGGAGGAACTCCTCGGCGCCAAGGAAGGCGACATCGAGGTCACCGACACGTCGTCCGAGTCGTCGATCGACCTCGGAGACGGCCTCGGAGACGGCGAGGAAGAATCGAAGATCGTCAAGGCGGTCAACACGATCCTCTTTCAGGCCGCGACGGATCGCGTCTCCGATATCCACATCGAACCCTTCGAACGACTCACGAAGGTTCGATTCCGCAAGGACGGCGTCCTCGCGCAGGTCCACGAACTCGGCAAGGCCACCCACAACGCGATCATCTCGCGCCTCAAGATCATGGCGCAACTCGACATCGCGGAGAAGCGTCGCCCGCAGGACGGGAAGTTCCAGATCCGCGTCAACGGGCGTCAGATCGATCTCCGTCTTTCGATCCTGCCCATGGTCCACGGCGAGAAGGCCGTCTTGCGTCTCCTCGACTCGTCGAATCTCGTGTTGAGCCTCGACGACTTGGGCTTCGAGACGCAGTGCCTCGAACAACTTCGCAAGGCGATCAACGCCCCCTACGGCATGATCCTGGTGACGGGTCCCACCGGATCCGGAAAGTCCACGACGCTCTATTCGATCGTCAGCGAACTTCGCTCCGACGGAGACAACTTCGTGACCGTCGAAGACCCCGTCGAATACCAGCTCGACGGGGTGAATCAGGTTCCCGTGAACGTGAAGCGCGGACTGACTTTCGCCGCGGCGTTGAGGTCCATCCTGCGTCAGGATCCGGACGTGATCATGATCGGCGAAATCCGCGACACGGAAACGCTCGACATCGCGATCAAGGCGGCTCTCACGGGCCACCTCGTGCTTTCCACGCTCCACACGAACGACGCGCCGTCCACGATCACGCGCATGATCCAGATGGGGATCGATCCGTTCCTCGTCGCCTCGTCGACGGTGCTCGTCGCCGCCCAGCGTCTCGCCCGCAAACTTTGCGTGCATTGCAAGAAGCAAATCGACGTGCCGAAGTCCCGACTCATCGAGATCGGAATGTCGGAAGCCGAGGCGGCGGACGCGAAGATCTTCGGACCGGTCGGATGCACCAAGTGCAATCAGGGCTACCGGGGGCGCTTCGCCGTTCTCGAAGTCCTCGAAGTGTCGGACAAGGTGAAGGAGATCATCGTGCGCGGCGGCAACGAACTCGACGTGCGCCGAGCGGGACTCGACACCGGAATGGTCTCGTTGCGACGTGCCGGATTGGCGAACGTGCGCCGCGGGATTACGAGCATCGAAGAAGTGTTGCGCATCTCCACCTCGGACGAAGCGCGACCGGCGAACCCCTACAAGGGGACCCTCGCCCGCAATGAAACGCCGGGAGCCGTCGGCGACGACGACTGATCCGAGAAGGGTGAACCATGACGACCTTCCGCTACAACGCCCGCGACGAAAAGGGACGCAACGTCTCCGGTACCGTCGAGGCCCCGAACCCTCAGGAAGCCGCGACGATCCTGCGTCGGCGGAGCATCGTCGCGACGGACTTGCGCGCGGAAGTTTCGTCCGCCAAGCCGACGAAGGCCGCGCGCCCCGGGTGCCGCAAGGGCGAACTCGAGCTCTTCACCCGTCAGATGGCGACGATGATCGGGGCGGGTATCCCGCTTCTCGAGTCGCTCGAAGTCCTCGAGGAACAGGCCGAGTCTCCCGGATTCAAGACGGTCGTCCACGCGATGATCGAAGACATCCGCGGCGGCACCGACCTCTCCGCCGCGATGGGACGATTCCCGAAGGTCTTTTCGACCATCTACGTCTCGATGGTGCGTGCGGGCGAAGCCTCGGGCCAGTTGACCGAAATCCTGACGCGACTCGCCGAGTACTTGGAGGCGTCGCAGAAGCTCAAGCGTGACATCAAGTCGGCGATGACCTATCCGGTCATCTCGCTGTGCCTCGTGTTCGCCATCACCGGGTTTTTGATGATCGGGATCGTTCCGAAGTTCAAGGAGATCTTCGACGGCCTCGGCGTCCCGCTCCCGGGGATCACGCAGGCCCTCATGGGCATGTCGCTCTTTCTCCGCGACAACGTCGTCTTGGCTTTCGCCGGAATCGCAGCGCTCGTCGCGGGCTTCATGTTCTGGAAGCGAACCCCGCGCGGCACCCGCGTGATGGATCGTTTCATCCTCACCGTGCCCGTCTTCGGGCCGCTGTTCCGCAAGGTCGCTCTGTCGCGGTTCGCGCGCACGTTCTCGACGCTTATCCGTTCGGGCGTTCCGATCGTCGCCGCGCTCGAAATCGTGGGCGAGACCTCCGGCAACACCGTCATCCTCGAAGCCGTGACGCGCGCGGCGGATTCGGTGAAAACCGGCGAATCGCTTGCGGCGCCCCTCGCCAAGGAACCCGTGTTCCCGCCCATGGTGACCCGCATGATCAGCATCGGCGAGCGCACGGGAGCCCTCGAACAACTCCTCGGCAAGGTCAGCGAGTTCTACGACCAACAGGTCGAGGCGGAAGTCAAGGCTCTGACTTCGCTCATCGAGCCGATCCTCATCGTCGTGATGGGTGTCGTCGTCGGCGGCATCGTGCTCGCCGTCTTCCTTCCGATCTTCAAATTGCAGGAAGCCCTCGGGGCCGGAGGCTGAGATGAAGACCTCGAACAACGAACGGCTTTCGTGGAAGCGCATTCTCCTGTCGTCGGCCCTCGGGGCGGCGGCGCTCGGGATGGTCCTCGTCGCGGCGATGCCCGACGACGAGACGCTCTCCGAAGCGCGTGTCCAAAAGGTGCTCCGACTCTACGGAGAGGGGAATATGCTCGAGGCGCGTTACGCGAGCGAAGACGCGCTCGAAGCGTCGCCTTCCGATCCTCGGGTTTGGATGGCGCGCGGACTTCTCGCGGAACACGACCGTGATCTGAAGACGGCCCGCGAAGCCTACACCCGCGCTTGCGCGCTCATGGGCGGCGACTCGTCGGGACGCTTCGAAGTCGCGGTGACTCTTTGCGACATCACCCGTCGCGAAGGAGACCCCGCACGCGCGCTCCGCGAATTGGACGGCCTGCTCAAAGGCGCGTCGCAAACAAGAATTCCAGGACGTTGGCGTCACGCGAAGGCGTTGACGCTGACGGAACTCGGCAGGTTCGAAGAGGCCTTGAGTGAGGTCCGATATCTTGCCGAAGAAGAAGGAGGCCGCGAGGTAGCTCGCGGGCTTGAGGCGCAGATCCGCAAGGAATCCGCGAAGGCGACCGAGCGCAACGGCACAAAAACCGTCGCGGGTCCCGATGCGGGCGCTGCTCCCAAGTGAGTTCGTCACAACGGTCGACGCAGAGATATCTCAGGAGAACAACGTGAAGAAGATGAACCAGAAGGGCTTTACGCTCATCGAGTTGATGATCGTGATCGCGATCATCGCGATCATCGCGGCCATCGCGATCCCGAACCTGTTGGCCGCTCGCCTCAACGCGAACGAATCCAACGCCATCGCGACGCTCCGCAATTTGGTGACGTCGCAGGCCCAGTTCCAGTCGGCGGCCAACATGGACGACGACCAGGACGGTACGGGCGAGTACGGCTCGTTCGGTGAATTGTCGGGTCAGGTTGCGATGAATACCCGCGCCGCCGGCGCCGGTACCGCGACCCCGCTCAATCCGCCGATCCTCCCGGCTTCGTTCCAGACGATCGACGCCAACGGCAACTGCACCAAGTCCGGCTACTTCTTCCGCATCTACCTCCCGGACAACGCGGCGGGTGGCGTGCAGGACGCGGCGGCGGGTGGTCCCGGCGCCGGTGTCGACGCGAACAACGCGGAAGTCCTCTGGTGCGCCTACGCGTGGCCGGTCGACTTCGGAACGACGGGCAACCGCTCGTTCTTCGTGAACCAGCGCGGCGAAATCCTCCAGACCCGCATGGCCGTCCTCCAGTACACGGGTTCGGCCACGATGCCGACGCAGAACGCGGCCTTCACCGGCGGCGGCCTCATGTCGGATCCGCCGGCCATCTCGACGGCCGGCCTCGACGGCAACACCTGGACGCCGCTCGGCTGATCCCGCCGATCCGTCTCCGACGGATCGACACCGGAGGCCCGTTCCCCGATGGGGGGCGGGCCTTTCGGCATTTTCTAGGGCGGGGTTATCGGAAGGCGGAACAGGTTGATCGCGTTGCGCGCGGTCATGGTGGCGACGTCGCGCGGCCCGCGCCCCAACGTGCGCGCGATCGCGTCGAGGGTCACGGACAGGTAGGACGGTTCGTTGCGCTTGCCCCGAAATCCTTCCGGCGGCAGGAAGGGACAGTCGGTTTCGACGAGCAAGCGGTCTTCCGGGACGCGGGCGAGCGACGCGCGCAGCACGTCGTTTTTCTTGTAGGACACCGGCCCCGCGTACGAGACGTGGAGGCCCAACGCGACCGCACGGTCGGCGTCGTCGGGGGTCCCCGAAAAGCAATGCATCACGCCGCGCACCGGCCGTCCGAGATCTTCGAGGATCGCGTAGGTGTCTTCGTGGGCGTCGCGGCAGTGGATGACGACCGGGAGGTCGAGGCGGTGCGCCCAATCGAGTTGGCGGCGGAACGCGGCCTTTTGGACATCGCGGGCGTCGCCGCTGCGGAACCAATCGAGACCCGTTTCCCCGATCCCGACGCATCGGGGGTGTCGGGCGAAGGCTTCGACGGTGGCCCAATCCTCTTCGCTCGTGGTGGCGGCGTCGTTCGGGTGGATACCCGCCGTCGGGAAGATGTCGGGCTCGGCTTCCGCGAGTTTGAAGCAGAGAGAGGTCGTCACGGGGTCCGTCCCGACGTTGACGAAACCGATCACCCCGGCATCCCGCGCCCGTTGCAGGGTTTCCTTGAGGTCCGTGGAGAAGTGCTCGAAACAGAGATGGGAATGGGAGTCGACGATGGGCATGCCGTCGGAAGCCTAACGCGACGGTCGGAGTAGCATGGGAACCATGGAGGAAAGACGCACACCGCCTCGCGCCGCTCTTTGGGCCGTCGCGTCCGTCGCGGTGCTCTTCCATGCGTGGTGCCTCGCGTTGCCGTTCCAGGCGGACGACTACATCCTGTTGCGGCAATCACCGTCCGCGATCGGACTCGCGGCGCCGCCTCCGCCTTTACCCGGCGTCTCGACGGATCTGCTCGACAATACCTACCTGTTCAGACCGGTCACGTGGTTCCTTTGGTGGCTGTTGACCCTCGTCGGGGGAGGCATCGCCTCCGCGCCGCTCTTCCACGCGGTGTCGATCCTCATCAAGGCGTTCTCCGCCACGCTCGTGCTTCGCATCCTTTCGCGCGCGGGCGCGGGAAGGACGGCGGCATGCGCGGGTGCCGTTCTCTTCGCCGCCTCTCCCGGATCGTCGCAAGCGACGACGTGGATCTCGGCGCAGGGGGACCAACTCGCGGTCGTGTTCATGGCGTGGGCGGTGTTGATCGTTCAGGACGTCGCGCGAAGAGAACCCACCATCGCCGATGCGTTGCGCTTCGCGGCGGCGGTCGCTTTGGCGACGGCGTCGAAGGACGTGGCGCTCGCGACGC
>JAFMJN010000186.1 GCA_017853435.1 Planctomycetota bacterium
TCGGTGCCGTCCGTCGTTTCGGCGGCGTGAAGGCCCAGTGGTCTTCGTACGAAGCGCCCTCTTCGATCCACCGTCGGATGAGGGCGAGTTCCTCCGCGCTGAAGGGCTTCTTCTTCGCCGAAGCGGGAGGCATACGCAGCTCCCGTTGCTCGTGATTGATGCGTTTCCACAGGAGGCTCGCCTCCGGCTTGCCCGGAGCGACGGCGGCTCCTTCGGCCCCTTCCGTCGTGGCGGACTCGCGTTCGTCGAGACGAAGTCCCGCGACCCGTGCCGATTCGTCGGGGCCGTGGCAGGCGAAACACCGATCCGAGAGGAGGGGCTGAATGTCGCGGCCCCAACGAACGGGGGACTGACCGATGGAGGCCCCCGTCAGACAGCCGACGGAAAGCAGGAATATTGCGAGAAATCCCATGAAAACAGGCGTGTGGCGCACCTCGATAGGTTAGTCTCCGGAACCGGGAGCCGCAGCGCGCCGCGTCGATTTCCCGTCGCGACGAAGGTAAGGAAACTCGGCGATACATTCCGCGTCGCGGAACCTTCGGCCGCGCCCCGGGTTTGAGGCGGGGTCACCCTTTACGCCCGTCGCACCGCGACGCCGAGAAACGGATTCGTCCCATGACGATGCACACTCCTAAATCCTTACGCCTTCTCGCCTTGGCGATGACGGTCTCGGGAACTCTTTTGGCGCAGCAGCCGCCGCCGCCTCCACCCCCCGCTCCGGCGCCCTTGGCCGCGGTGCCGGTCCCGGCGGCGAATCCGATCACCGAACCGAAGCGCGTGCTCGGGAAAATCCTCTTCTGGGACGAGCAAATGTCGTCCGACGGCACGGTGGCCTGCGGCACCTGCCACCGTCCCGAGGCGGGCGGAACGGATCCGCGTTTGGCGGGGCACCCGGGTCCGGACGGTATCGCCGGCAACGCCGACGACATCAACGGATCGCTCGGCATCGTTCAGTCGAACGCCGCGCATGATTTCACACGCAACACGACGTTCCTCTACAACCGTCAGGTGACGGGTCGCCGCGCCCCCGATTTCACGGGGATGGCGTACGCCGCCACGGGATTCTGGGATGGTCGTGCGAGTGGGGCGTTCGTCGACCCCGATACGAACACGGTGCTGATCCCGACGGGCGGAGCCCTCGAGTCTCAGTCGATCGAGCCGCTTCTCGCCACCAGTGAAATGGCTCATGGTGGACGGGCCTTCGTCGATGTGACGACGCGTCTCGCGACCGCGAAGCCGTTGCGCCTCGCTTCGGCCCTTCCGACCGACGTCGCCAACGCCCTCACGGCCAACACGACGTATCCGGCGTTGTTCCAGGCCGCGTTCGGAACGCCGACGATCACCGCGGCGCGTATCGCGATGGCGCTCGCCACCTACGAACGCACGCTGATCCCGAATCAGTCGCCGTTCGATCTGTGGACTCAGGGCAACCCGAATGCGTTGAACCCGGCTCAATTGCAGGGATGGGCGGACTTCAACAGCCCCGGCGCACGCTGCAACCAGTGCCACGTCGGAGCCGCGACGTCGGACTTCGTATTCCACAACTTGGGGCTGCGCCCCGTAGCGGAAGACGTCGGTCGCCAAGGCGTGACCAACAACAACGCCGATCGCGGCAAGTTCAAGACGCCGTGGTTGCGCAACGTTGCGCTGCGTCCGCGCTTCTTCCACACGGGCCGGATCACCGGATTGGCGAACGCCGTCGGCTTCTACGGCACGGGCGCGGGTCCGAATCTCGACAATCGTGATCCGATTCTCGCGGGGATCGGATTCCCGCCGAACGTCGGCAACGGCATCGTGACGTTCCTCGGGGCCTTGACCGATCCGCGTGTCGCGGCGCGTCAGTTTCCGTTCGATCGACCCACGCTGCGCCTCGAAGGAACACCCGCGGCGGTGCGCTTCGGCCCGACCGCCAACGGGTCGGGAGGCGTGGCACCGTTCCTCATCTCGAACGACTTCCTCCATCGCGGCAATCCCGATTTCCGCATCGGCATGGGAAGCGGTCTCGGCGGCGCTCCCGCCTATCTCGTGTTGGCGGGGGCTCCCGCCGTGCCCGCGATCTCCGTCGGCGGCATCGCCGTGAGCGTCGATCCCGCGACGATCCTCGCATCGGCTCCGTTCACATTGTCGGGGACGGGCGCGGGTCAAGGTTCGGCGACGTTCCACGCCGCGATTCCGGACCTCCCGTCTCTCGTCGGCGTGCAGGTCAGCGCGCAGTGGTTCGTCGTGGATCCGTTCGCGGCGGGCGGCGTCGCGGTCAGCACGGCGGGGACGTGGACGCTGTTCTGAACCGAACGGTTTGACGCGTCACCATTTGGGCTCGCAACGCAGGTTGCGGGCCCAAATCGCTTTCATGGGCGAAGTCGAAATCCCATCCGATTCCCGAATCGTGGCGCCGGTGCTTTCCTTCACCACGCGTCGATTCGTTAAATTGAACGCATGTCGACTCTTCGCCTTTCGATGTGCGTCGCCCTGTTCGGGGCCATGCTTTCCGCGCAGTCCTTGGACGTCACGATCTCGCCGAATCCGGTGGCTCCGGGCGCGACGGTGACGATCACGGGCAAGGCCGCCATCCCGAACGTTTGGACGCTCGGCGGTTGCTTCGTCGGAGGGATTCGCCAAGGGTCGCCGACGGGGCCGCTCGTCGCCGGGTTCCCGTGCACGTTCCTCGGGGTCGCGGTGCCGCAGTGCGGCACGACGACGTCGCCGCGCCAAAGCGTTTGGACACCGTCGGCGTCGATCGCTCCGGGCCTTTATTACGCGGAGATCGTGACCACCAACGGTCTCTACGGGCCGACCTACCCGACGCAGTACTACGCGATCACGGTGGCGGCGCCCGGGACCACGCCGAGGCTCGCGATCGGAGGCACCGCGTCGGTCGGTGCGGTGGTCCCGGTGACGCTCAACGCTCCGTCGAACGCTTCCGACGTTTTCGTCATCGCGATGTCCGGATCGACGAACGCGGGCTTCTTCGCCAGCGGAGCCTTCATCAGCCTCGACTACGACCCCATCCTCCTCGCCTCGCTCGACGGGTCGTATCCCACCGTTTTCCAAAATTTCTCCGGACTCCTCGACGCGGTCGGAGCCTCGACCGGGGTGTCGCTGGCGATTCCGCAACTACCGGGGCTCGCGTGTGCGCCGCTGTTCCTTCAGGGCGTCGTCATCCCGAATTCCGCACAACCGATCATCCCGACGAACGTCGTGTCGTTTTTCGTGAACTGATCCGGAGGAGACCGACATGATGCGCGCTCTTTTACCGATGTGGTTGTTCGTCGCCACGTGCTGCGCGCAGGTCGCCTACACCAACGTGACGGCGGTGTTCGGTCCGACCGCGCGTTCGGGAACGGTAGGCGTCACCGACGGATCGGCGATGTACGTGTTCGGCGGGATCGTCGTGTCGTCGCCGGCCACGTTTTCCAATGAAATGTGGCGGTTCGACGGGGTGACGTGGACGAACCTCACCCCGCCGACGCCGTCACCGACGGGACGTGACTTCTACGCGGCGGCCATCGACGGTGCGCGCGGCAAGTACGTCCTTTTCGGCGGGCGGTCCGCGACGGCCAACGAACTCGGCGATACGTGGGAATTCGATCTCGTGAGCGGAACGTGGACGCAGATGACACCCTCCGTCGCGCCGACGGCACGTCGATGGTCGGCCATGGTCTACGACCCGCTCTCCGCGCGCTGCATCCTTTTCGGTGGGAATACGAACAACGGCGGTGCGACCGCGTACGTCGGCGACACCTGGTCGTGGGACGGGACGACGTGGACGTCGCTTCCGACCCCGTCGGCTCCGTCCGTGCGGGGTCGGGGATTCTTCTCGTACGACGGTAGTCGGGGAGAAGCGGTCTATTACGGTGGACGCAACGGGACGACCGCGTTGGCCGACACGTGGAAATGGACGGGAACGTCGTGGACGCAGATCTTCACGACGGGAGCCACTCCCGGTGACGCCACGTTCTCCGGATTGTTCGCCTACGGGACGACCTACGACCCTGTCCGCGACCGCCATGTGATTTTCGGCGGGACGCGCACCGGAGCGGTCGTCGGGAACACGTGGGAGTTGCCGGGAGGCGGCGGCGTTTGGACGCAACGCGCTCCGGGACCGGGACCGGCGGCCCGTACGGGACCCGCGGTCTGCTTCCTTCCGACGACGGGAACGACCTACGTGTTCGGTGGTTTCTCGACGTCGTTCTTCGGTGACATCTGGTCGTATCAGACGCAGTTCGTTGCGAGGAGTCTCCCGTTCGGAGGCGCCTGTGCATCCGCGCAGGGGGCCCCGAGTCTCGTCGTCGATCCGGCTCCGTGGCTCGGCGACACCATCGTCGTTCAGGGAGGACTCGCGCCGTTCGGTTTCTGCGCGCTGCTCATCGGTGCGTCGACCACGTCTTGGGCCGGAGTGCCGTTGCCCTATTCGCTCGGTGCGTTCACTCCGTTGGCACCCTCGGGGTGTCAGTTGCTCGTGTCGATCGATTCGAGCATGGACCTCCCGAACACCTTCGGCAGTACCTCGTTTTCGGTCGTGGTCCCCGCGGTCCCCACGCTCAACGGATTCACGACGTACCTCCAACTCGTGCAGGTCGAGACGGACCCGATCGGCGTCCCCATTGCGGTGACCGCTTCGAACGGCGTTCAGCTGACTCTCGGTAGCCGCTGACGCGTCGTCGACGACTCGGCCTATGATGGGCGCCATGCGCAGCATGGCGATCATCGTGGTGTGCGGTTGGCTCGTGTCGGGGTGCGTGGTCGGACAGGTGCCGACCCCGGACTGGTTGGTGGACCCCACGCCCTACCGTGCCGAATTCACGATCGAGAAGGGACGCGCGCGGCTGTCCAACGGATTGGTCACGCGCGCGTTCTTGGTCGACCCTTCGTTCGCGACCGTTGCGATCGATCGCGTCCCCGGCAACGTCGCGCTGCTTCGAACGACGAAGCCGGAAGCGCGACTGCGCATCGACGGCGCCGACGTGTTGATCGGTGCCCTCGAAGGAACCGCGATCGGCAATTTCCTCGACGCCGCCGCAATCGACGCGCTGAAGCCTGCCGTCGATTCTCTCCGTGCCGTGGACCATCGCGTCGGGCCGATTCGCGAACGATTCGCGTGGAAGCCGCGAAAGGAGTGGATTTCCCACCCCGCGGTATGGCCGCCAGCTGGTCGCCATCTCGAAGTCGAATATCGCGGCGACGGACGTTGGCGGGGGCTCGAAGTCGTCGTTCATCACGAGTGCTACGACGGCTTGCCGCTCCTGTCGAAGTGGATCACCGTACGCAATCGAACCGGACGGAGCGTGCGTCTCGAAGCGGTCACCTCGGAGATCCTCGGGTTCGTCGAAGCGGAAACCGAGGTCGAGCTTCCGGAGCGACTTCGTTATCCGGACGTCCACGTCGAATCCGACGCGACGGGCTTCATTCGCAAAGACGATCCGTGGAGAAAGCCCTCGGTCCGTTGGCTCCCGGACCCGACCTACGGAACTCAGGTGAACTACGCCCTTGGAGCGCCGTGTCTTCTTGAATCGTCGCTTCCGTTCGGACCCGATCTCGCTCTCG
>JAFMJN010000187.1 GCA_017853435.1 Planctomycetota bacterium
GTTGCCGCGGTAGAGAACACCGTTCACGGTGACTTCGAGATCGAGATTGTTCACCCACGCATTGCCGGTGATCGCACCCGGCGCATCAGTCCAAACGAGACCGATACGGATCGGCGCTGCCGCGTTCGCGACCGAACCGCTGACGGTGTACGTCGTCCCGGTGGCCCCGAGCACCTGCGTCTGATCGACGCGCACCGTCGAGAGATTCCCGTCGAACGCGCGACCGAGATTGATCAGACCGGTGCCCTGATTGTTCGACGGCAGCGTGTCGTTCGCGCCGACGCCCGTCATGTGCGATGCGGTCGTCGTCATCACGGCCTTCACCATCGCCGGACTCGGCGTTCCCCATCCGTTGTTGATGCCGTACTGGCGCACGAGCGCCGCCGCTCCCGACACTGCAGGTGTCGAGTGCGACGTCCCGGACGACCACGCGTAGAGCGTCTGCCCCGCGGGCCAGAACTGATTGCAGACTCCGGTGCCGTTGTAGGTGGTGGAAAGCGACGCGGCACCTTGAATGTGAGTACCCGGCGCCATGATGTCCGGCTTGAACCGACCGTCCGAACAGGGGCCTCGCGACGAGAAGGAAATGATGTCCTTCAGATTGTCGGCGCCGGTGTTGCCGATGCCGCAACCGTCGGTTCCCGTGGTCCGCACGTTCTCGGAGGCGCCGACCACGATCAAGTTCTTGCCCGTCGAAGGCGGACGCACGGTGTTCGAGAGGGAACCGTCGTTGCCCGCCGCGAAGACGATCGTCATTTCCTGATGGCCCGCGACCGCGGATTGCGCGTCACGCACCGCGACGTCGTGCGCCTGCGAGTCGGAGTTGTAGTTGTTTCCCGTGGTGAAACCCCACGAGTTCGACGAGATGCGCGCGCCTCCGTTGTAGGCGGCATTCAAACGGGTCGTCGTTGACGCCGTGAAACCCGTTCCGGTCGTGTTGGCGAACACTTTCGTGTTCCCCAATTTCACGAACGGGGCGATACCGAGGCCGTAGTTGTAGCCGCCGGCATCTTCGTACGCGGCACCGGTCAGGTCGTTGTAGCCACCGATGATGGACGCGTTGATATTCCCGTGTCCGCCCGCACCGTCGGCCAAAGGGTCGGTCGTGTAGTTGTTGTTGTAGACGAGACGACCGACACCGGTCGCGACACCGAGCGTGCGGAACTCGACGTTGATGTTGGTGGTGTCGCCACGATCGACGCCGTCGTCGGTCACGTCGACCACGAAATCGAACTGCCCCGCTTGGGCGAAGCCCTTCGACGCGAGCCACGCCAGGTAGCCCGGACTCGTCGGCCCGGTGCCCGCCGTGTTGATCGCGCCCGCCATGATCTGTCCCTGAACTTCGTCGAACTTGCGCTCCGGCACCCACTGCTCGACGGCGAAGACCGACGCATGGGCGGAGAGTTCACGGATCATTTCGACGGAAAGGGACAGCGTGAGATTCGTGAATCCGAGGACCTCTTGCGCCGGGCGGATGTCGCGCGCCGCGCCCGAGCGAAGGAGATTGACGAGGCCACGACCGGCACCATCGTTGATGATCTGAACGACGACGTCGGCACGTCCGGCGCCCGTCGACACGATGCGACGGAGATCCGCGTCGAGCTTCATCCACGGAGCGTAGGCACCCACCCACTGAACCACCGGTTCGTTGGCCAGTGCGGCGAGCGCGGTCGAGGCAGCCGCGTCGACGGACACGACGTAGGCGTTCGACGGCATGTAGGACACGATGCGCGCTCCGGTCGCCGCGAGGCGATCGAGCCACGCGTCGCGCACCGGACCGACGAATTGAACGATGACGAGTTGTGCCGCCGAAGCGCCGAAGGCGGCCGCCGAGGGCGTGGCCCCCGTACCGAAGCCTTCGGGCATCGTCGCGAGCACGCGGGCGGTGCGTTCGCGGTCGGCCGTGTCGAACGCCATTCCGTTGATCCCGATCACGGCGTCTTCGTCACGCATCTCCGCGCCCGCGGCGCGAAGGAACGATGCGCCACCGGAGGCGGCGGCGTCGACGACCATGTAGAGGTACGAGCCGTAGTCCTCGACGTGAAGGACCGCGCGCTTCTCGGCGAGTTGACCGAGGAGCGGGCTTCCCGGAGTCACCGCGATGCGGTGCGTCGGCCCGTTCGACTGGAACTCTTGCGCCTGCACCGGGAACCCGAAGCACGCGAGGACACCGACGACGACGGCGATAAACAACTTCGACCGCATGGCGACTCCATCCCCCGGGGGGTGAACGGGACTCGGCGGGCGCGAGGTACCCGTACCTCGGTCCACCGATAAATAGACTACGCAAAGCGTGTTTGCGTCCCCTCAAATCCGCGCGCATTCCGCAAAAACCGAATGGGCCACGAAGGCCCACTCCCTTACGCACCTCGGCGGATGGGCCCTCCGGCGGCCGCATGGCACCCTGCATTCCCCCCGCGCAGTGCCATGACACCCGTCCCGAACACCCCCCGCCACGAGGTCGACGTCGCCACCGTCGGAGAAACCGCTCGCACGGCGGCGCAGCGCATGCAACAGCGCCGCGTCGGCTGCGTCGTCGTCGTGGATCGTGAAGATCGCCCCATCGGGATCCTCACGGATCGGGATTTGGCACTGCGCGTGGTGGCCCCCGGCCTGAACCCGCTCGACGTCCTCGTGGGCGACATCATGACCCGCTCTCCGACCACAGCACCGGAAGACGCCACCCCGGACCGACAACTTTCGGTCATGAAGGCCGCACGCATCCGTCGCCTCCCGTTGGTCGACCGCAACGGTCGCCTGAAGGGTGTCGTCGCGCTCGACGACGTCCTCGCGCTCGAAGCCCATCGCATGGGATCCGTCGCGGATCTTCTCTGGCAGACGAGCCCTCAGTCGCTGATGAAGGAATGACGGCCCGGGGCGTCGAGGGAGGGCCCCGGCGACGCCCGCGTCAGGCCTGCGCCGCGGCGGCGGCGAACAAGCGCGTCGGTCGCTCCTGCGCCGACACCCAGCGTTCAAGCCCCGGTCGCGGGGGCCCCATCGACTGCACGAACGCGGTTCGGGCCAAATGGGTCGCGTTGTTTTGTTCCGAAAGGTGCGCGAGCACCAAGGTCCGCAGTTTTCGATGGGCGAATCGGGCCACGGCGTTCGCCGCGTCCGCGTTCGACAGATGTCCGTACGGCGACGCGATCCGCGACTTGAGATTCGCGGGATAGGGTCCCGCGGCGAGGAGGCCCGGGTCGTAGTTGGCTTCCATCACAAGCGACGTGCAACGCCCGATCGCTTCGCCCACGGTCGCGTCGACCGATCCGAGATCCGTAAACACTCCGAGCGTTTCTCCGTCGTGATGGACGAGAAATCCGACGGGTTCGGCGGCGTCGTGCGGCTTGGCGATCGGCTCGACGACCAATTCACCGACGACGACGGGCACCGCGGCGGCCAGACCGCAAACCCGCGAGGCCCCTTTCAATCGGTCCTCGACGCAACGCCGGGTGCCGTCGGTGCACCACACCGCGGCTCCCGTCGCGCGCGCGACGGGACCGAGTCCCTGAACATGATCGTTGTGCTCGTGCGTGACGAACACCGCGTCGATGCGCGCGTCGGGCAAGCCGATCGTCGCCATCCGCGCCGCCGTGTCCTTCATGTTCAGCCCGGCGTCCACGAGAATACGCACGCCACCCGCCGCGACGAGCACCGCGTTTCCCCGACTTCCGCTGCCCAACACGCTGAATTCCACGAACGCTCCGATTCCGCCGGCGCGCATGGTGCGCACGCCCCCACGGCACGTCAAGGAGTGGGGAACGATTCCCGCGGCGTTAGCGTCCCGCATGCTCGGGACTCTCCGCAGATGGGCCGCTCGATGGCCGTACGATGCCGCGGCGACGGTGATCGGCGCGTTGGTCGTCACGTTCGTCGCGAGTCTCCTCCTCGCGAAGGAGCTCGGCACCCTCGGTGCGGGTGGCGGCTTCCTCGGGATGAGCACGCTCGCCTACGCGGTTTGCGGCGCCCTCGATCCCGATGCCCCGTTCGACGCGCGACAAGCCGCCACGTGGTTCACCTACGCGTTCCTTCACGGCGGGCTGTTCCACATCCTGATGAACTCCATGAGCATCCATCAGTTGGGACGAATGCTCGACGCCCTCACCATGCCCCGCAACGTCTACATGGCGTTCCTCGCGGGTGTCCTCGGCGGTGCGGCGACGGTCGAACTATGGGCGGCGATCCAAGGTGGCCGACATGCGATCACGGTCGGCGCCTCGGCGGGGGCCTGCGGCCTCCTCGGCGCACTGCTCGCCTTGACCTACAAGGCGCGCGGCGGATTCTTCGGTGAACTGCGGAAGGAACTCCTGAGTTCGACGATTCTCCTCGTCATCATCGGATTCCTCCCGGGCATCAGCGGGGCGGGTCACGTGGGCGGGCTCATCGCGGGTGCCCTCTGTGGTCTCGTCATCCGCAAGCGCGGCAGCCTTCGCTTCCCGAACGACCCCCTCACGATCATCCCCGATGCGCTGACCTCGCTCGTCGGCGCGGCGTGCCTCGCTGCGGTTCTTTGGTTCGCGGCGACCGCGCCGCAAGACGCGAAGCTCCTTCGCACGGCGAAGCCCGTGCTCCGCTGCATCGGCACGTTCTCCGAATGGCTCGATCCGTCCGCCCCGCGCCCCTCGGCCGCCGACATCGACGAATGGGTCGTCGAACTCGATGGATTGAATGCACCACGCACCCTTCGCCCCATCGTCGCCGATCTCCTGCGACTCGCCCACGGAAGCGGCCTTCTCGACGGCCGCACCCCCGACCCGGCGAAGACGCCGGAAATGAGAGCGGCCGCCGAAACGCTGTTCAAGCGTGCGGCGGCCGTCGTGGACGACAGCGGGTGGTTCGTCACCCCCCGCTGATCGCGGTCATCCGTTGCCGATGACGAGCGTCGCGGTGTTCGACACCGCGGTTTGGAAGATGTTGGCGAAGCTGCCCGGATTCGGGACGCCACCGCCCGGCCCACCCATGCCACCGCCCATTCCGGGCGTAGGAATCGTCATCGCGAGCTTCGCGACGACCGCCTGGCAGGTGAACGTGTGGTTCGGGAAGGCGAAGGAGCCGGGCATGTTGCTCGGGAGCGCGGGGATCGACTGAGAGAAGCCGCACGCGCCGGACGCGTCCGTCATGCCGAGCGGCAGAATCATCGTCGGTTGAATCGCGAGGGCCAGGCTGTTGAAGCCGAAGGTGAACGTCGACGTGCCCGTGTTCCCCACGAACAATCCGCAGAAACCGCCCGGGAGATTCGACGTGACGTTGATCGCCAACGTCTGTCCCGGATTGACGGTTCCCGTAATGGAAAGCGACGCCGTATTTTGAGCCGCGACGGCTCCGACGAAGACGGCGGCCATGGCGAGCGAGTGAGCGAAACGCATCCGGATTCTCCTTGGGGTTTGGGGTGAAGGGGTAGCCCCGACATGGTGATTCAACCACGGTTCGGACTCGCCGCCTAGGACATTCGGCCCCTTGATTTGCG
>JAFMJN010000188.1 GCA_017853435.1 Planctomycetota bacterium
CCGTCGTCGTCGAATCCGCGCGCTTCGCCTACAAGGCTCCCGTGTTCACGGGACTCTCGCTCGCGATCGGTCCGGGCGAAGCGGTCGCGGTGCTCGGGCGCAACGGAGCGGGGAAGACGACGTTGCTTCGGATGCTCGCGGGTGAACTCGCTCCGTCGGAAGGCCGCGTTCGGATCGGTGGCGGCGACCCTCGCCGCGCGTCGGTCCGCAAGGGAATCGGCTTCATCGGCGAGCATCCCGCGGCTCCCGGTTTTTTGAGCGCCTCCGAATACCTCACCTACGTCGCGAATCTTCACGGGCTCGCGCCGAAGCGGGATACGGTCGCCGCGGCGCTCGCCGCGACCGGTGTCGGCACGCTCGGCGACGTGCGTGTGGCGAACATGAGCAAGGGGCAGGTGCGCCGCGTCGAACTCGCCGCGCTCGTGCTCGTCGATCCTCCGGTGTGGATTCTCGACGAAGCCGACTCGGGATTGGATCCGGGCGGCGGGCGCGTGTTCCTCGCGGTCCTCGAAGCGGCCCGCGCGCGCGGGCGTTGCCTCGTGGTGGCGACGCACGTCGTCGGCCATGCGTTGCGGTCGTCCACGAAGATTCTCCTGCTCGAAGGGCCGGACGCCCGATTCGAAGGCACGCGCGATGCGCTCGCGGCGCGCGTCGGGGCTCGGGCTCTCGTCCATCGCGGCACCGAAGCGGCCCCCGACCTCGTCGCGCGGGCCGCCGCCGCGGGATTGACCGTCGAAGACGGCGGAATTCCCGAAGACGCGCTCGAAGCGTGGCTCTACCCGGATGCGCCGACGCCCGGGGGCGATCGACGATGATGCGCGCGTTGCGCGGTTCGGCGCGGGTCGCCGCCGCACGGTGGACGCGCGGCCCGCTGCTTCCGTCCGCGATGCTCGTGATGCTGCTCGCGATGGTCGCCGCGCCCCCGACGCTGTTCGGGGAGCAAGTCGTGGCCGCATGGCGCGACGACGCTTCCTACGCGCTCGGCATGGTCGGTTGGGTCGTGCTTTTGTCCGCCGTCGTGCTGCCCGTCGCGGGAGGTGCTCCGGGGGCGCGTCGGGCCGAGGGGCGCATCATCGGCGTGCGTGTCGCGACACTCGGGCACGCCGCCGCGCTGTGGCTCGTTCTCGCGATCATCGCCGCCGCGGGAGCGGGAGAGGCGTCGGCGTGGTTGCGTCTGCGGTATCCCTCCGCGGAGGGTGCCGGCGTCGCGCCCGTGTCCGCACCGCTTTGGTCGAACGCAGGACCGCTTCGCGCGACGGCGTCGGATCCGTTGATGATCGACGTCGCGCTGCCGAAATCGGGGCTCGCGGGCGGTCGCTTGCGCCTCTCGGGAGCGTTCCGATTGACGGCGACGGAAACCGGCCCCGCGGGGATCACCGGGGCGCGACTCGTGGTGACCGTCGACGGGCGGCCGCGTCCCGAACGCATGGTGCGTCCCGACGGAACGGGACGACTTTCCGAGGTCGTCGATGTTCCGCCTACGGCCCGCCGCGTGACGTTGGCGTTGCGGAGCGCGTCGCCGTCCATCGCGTTTCAGGCTGTCCCCGGAGCGGTACGCGTCGCGGGCGATCCCGTCCCGACGTTCGGCGCGCTTCTGCGCGCGGGTTGGGTCTTCGCCGCGACGGGGCTCGCGGTCGCGATGTTCGTACTGCTCCTCAGCGGTTGGATGCATCCGGCCATCGCGCTGACCGCGGGGATCACCGCCGCGATCGCCGCGGCCGCATTCGGGCACGGTGGGGCGGAGGTGCCCGACGCGGTCGTCGCCGTCGCGCGTTGGCTGCCGGGATGGGTCGAGGCGGATCCCGCGCGGTCGCTGCGTCTCGGGATCGCGACGACGTGGACCCCGGTCGTCGACGCCGCCTTGCGCGCCGTCCTGTGGACGGCGGTCGCGGCGATCGGCGCCGCCCCGGCCGACGCGAAGGAGACGACGTGAAGCCCGTCGTCGTCGCGGCCGTCGCGGGGGTCGTGTTTTTCCTACTTCCCGTCCCCGCATCGGTCACGTCCGACGTCCCTCGCGACGGTTCCGTCGTGTCGCTCGCGGCCGGGGTGTTTCGCCCCGTGTGGCGGCATCTCCTTTGGATCGAAGTCTCCGCGGCGCTCGCCGAACGACGCTACGTGGATGCGGTCTCCACGTTGCGGCGTCTCGAGACCGCCGACGGTGCCGATTGGAAAGCGGCCGCCTTCCGCGCGCACGTGTTGGCCTACAACATCGGCGCCCGCGAACCGATGCCCGCGGATCGTGCGTCGCGCGTCGTCGATGCGATCCGGATTCTCGATCGCGCGTCGGTACGGTCGACGGCTCCCGAACTGCGCCTCGCGGGCGGCGTTCTGCTGATGGAGACGTGGGTGCTCGACCCCGCGGTGGCCGTTCGGATCGAGCGTGCACTGAAGACGACACCGCTCGAAGGGGCACGGCGACGCTTCGCGGACGGACTCGCCGCGGCTCCGGGGTCGTTCGATCTTCGGGTCGGCGTGGTCGAAGCGGCGCGTCTTCGGGGCATCGAGGTGCTTTCGCGGGGCGGGCCTTACGCCGAAGCCGCCGCCGCCTTCGACGACGCGGAACGCGCCGCCGTGCCCATGGAGCCGAGCGCCGCCCGCGGATTGGCGACGGGCTGGGCCGCCGTCGTTCGGGCGGCGGACTCCGGCACGCCCGAATTCGTGGCGTCGGCGACGGACGAACTGGCGCGTCGCATCGCCGCCGCGGAGGGGGGCGGTTCCGGGCCGGGATTCGAAACGATGCTGTTTCAGTCGGCGTTGCCGGGCTTTTGTGCGGCGGCGGAATCACGGTCCGCCCGGAGAGATCCCCTCGGCTGCTTGTCCGTGGTTCGGGCCGCGCTTAGCATCCCTGCCCGACTTTCGTCGGGGATCTCCCATCCGAAGAGCACGGTCGACCGCGTCGTCGCGGTCCTCGACGGGGTCGCCAAGGCCCGGCCGGACCTCGAAGGGGAGACCGCGGAACTCAAAGTGCGGTTTACCGGAAAGCCACGATGACCGATCTCGAACACGATCCCGACGCCGAACGCGTGCGCCTGACCCCCGAAGAGGCGATCAAGGCCGCGTTCAACATCCTCGTCGAGAAGAAGGCCCGGGACGTCCTGTGGCTCGACATTTCGTCGTGCTCGGATCTCGCCGACGCGATGCTGATCGCCACCGCGGGGTCGGGCCGTCAGGCGCAGGCCCTCGCCAACGAACTGACGATGTCGTTGAAGCGCTCGGGTGTGCCGCGCCTGTCTCTGTCCGGTGTCGAATCCGGCCAATGGGTCGCCGCCGACTACGGCGATTTCATCGTGCACATCATGCGGAAGGACACGCGTTCGTACTACGACCTCGAAGCGCTGTGGGCCGACGCGAAGATCGTGGCCCGCGAAGCCGGGCAGACCGTCGCGGAAGACGATGAAGATGCCGATTTCGCGCCCCTCGGCGCGTTCGACGACCTCGAAGGAGGCTTCGACGACGAGGACGGCGATTTCGAAGACGCCGAAAACGAGACGTCCCCCCGAGCCGACGACGGCAAGCGGGAGGACGACGGCGAGACCTGAGAGGGAGCGGCGCGCTTCAGCGCGTCGCGTCGACGAGTTTCACGGAGCCTTCGGGCATCCCCATGATCGCCTTCACGCGGACGCGCTCGTCACGGGAAGTCCCGGCGAGTTCCTGTCCGCCGTGGGCCGTGTAACGCCACGCGCGGCCGGAATCGTCCATCCAACCGAGCGGCGTCTTCGACATGTCGACGACGCGCTTCACGTCGCGCGGGGTGCCTTCGACGTCCATGCGCCACGTCTGCACCCACCCGACCTGCTTGCCGTCCATCACGACCTTCCAGAGGCCCGCCAACTTCGGTTCGGTGGCGCCGACCACGACGGCGGAGTCACCGACGACGTGCTCTTCGTGCGAGCACCCACCGAGGGTGAGGAACGGGAGGACGAGGAGTTTCCAGGCGTGATTGCGTCGGGCGGTCATGTTGAACCCTTCCAAGGCGGGAGGTTAGCCCCGCGGACAGCGCGGGGCAAGGTCGCGTCGGGGGCTCAGGTGGCCGCCGACATCGTCTTCCCGGACTTCGCCTTCGCGAGAATCGCTTCGGCCAGTCGGTCGGCGGCGACCGCCGTCGTGACGCCGTCGCGCGCGGCGATCGCGTAGATCTCCGTGAGCGCTTCGGGGATGCGCGCGATCTTCGCGAGCGAGCGCGCTTCCGAATAGCCGCCGGGGCCCGTCTCGCAGGAGATGTTGATGATGCCGCCCGCGTTGATCACGTAGTCGGGGGCGTAGAGGATGCCGCGGGCCGCGAGCATGTCGGCGTGGCGCGGTTCCTTGAGTTGGTTGTTGGCGGCACCGGCCACGATCTTCGCCCGCAGGCGCGGGATCGTCGCGTCGTCCAAGATCGCGCCGAGCGCGCAGGGGGAGAAGACGTCGCAGTCGACGTCGAAGATCGCCGCGGGCGGGACTACGGTCACTTCCGGGTGCTTCGACGTGACCATGACCAGCGGCGCTTCGGCTACGTCGCATACCGTGACGCGGGCGCCTTCGGCGACGAGGAGGTCGATGAGCGTGCGCGCCACGGCGCCCGCGCCCTTGATCGCCACGTGCCGACCCGCGGTCGAGTCGTTGCCGTAGACGGCCTTCAGGGACGCCTTGATGCCGAGGAACACGCCGCGCGCCGTGTACGGCGACGGATTGCCGGAACCACCGCTCTCGCGCGAGAGTCCCGTCACGTGTTTCGTCGTCTTCCGGACTTCTTCGAGGTCGGCGATGCTCGTCCCGACGTCTTCCGCCGTGATGTAGGTGCCGCCGAGCGCGTCGATCACACGGCCCATCGCCCGGTAGAGCTCCGGCGTCTTGCCGTGGGGGGGCATGATGATGACCGCCTTGCCGCCGCCGAGGCCGGTCGCCGCCACCGCCGACTTGTAGGTCATGCCGCGCGCGAGGCGGAGGACGTCCCAGAGGGCGGCCTCGCGATCCGCGTACTTCCAAACGCGGAGGCCGCCGAGCGACGGTCCGAGCGTGGTGTTGTGGACGGCGATGAAGGCGTGGAGACCGGTAACCGGGTCCGACGCTTCGATGACGCGTTCGTAGCCCTCGACGGGCAGGTCGGTGATCTTCATGGTGGGAATCGCTGCGCCGTGAAACTTAGCAGCGCCCGCGCGCCCGCGCAGCGTCCCTCGGGGGCGGTCCCCCCGATCCCGGGCGACCTCGCGGAATCTTCCGGACGCGTCACGCTTTCAGACGATTTGCGACTGACGGAATGTCGTGAAGGCAGGACTGTTGCGACTGATTGTCAGCCCGCAGTCGGCCCCTGTTGTCCCCCCGCGGGGGCACAGTGTCCTCGGGCGTGGACAGCCCACGGCGACGCGGATTTTTCGGCGCCGTGTCAGGAAATGCCGCAAGGCTCGGT
>JAFMJN010000189.1 GCA_017853435.1 Planctomycetota bacterium
GGTGCGTCGCTCGGTACCGAGCGTTGGATCACCGCGGCGGAAGCGGCGGCCGATTTCGCGGACGCGCACATGCGCACCGCCGATGGGCGCTTCCTGCGCCGGTGGCGCGACGGCGATGCGCGTTACGACGCCGGACTCGATGATTACGCCGCGATGGCGTGGGGGCGTCTCGCGCTGTTTTCCGCGACCGGACGCGCGCGCCACCTCGAACGTGCCGTGGAAATCGCCGACGCCTGCGACGCCCGTTTCGGGGACGCGGACGGCGCTTATTTCACCTCCGCGCCTTCCGACGATCTTCTTGCGCGCATGAAGGAGGGCACCGACGGCGCGATGCCCTCCGGCAACGCGTTGATCGCGTTGGTGAACGCGCGTCTCGGAGCGGTGCTTCACGACGAAAGTCGTCGGAGTCGCGCGGGCCGTACGGTCGAGGCGTTCGCGGGGCGAATCGCTCGCGTCCCTCAGGCGTTCCCGTTGTTGACGATCGTGTACGGAGAAATTTCCGAGGCTCCGCGCACGGTGCGAGTCGCGTCTCCGGTCGCCGATGCCCGATTCCGCGACGCACTCGCGCGTGCGCATGCGTCGACCATCTCCGGGCGGGTCCCCGTTCCGATCCTCGCCTCCGAAGTCGCCGCTCTCGGAAAGTTCTTCAAAGACGCTTCGGCCCTCGCCGTCCCCGCATCGGGCGTCGTGGAAGAACTCTGCGAAGACGGCACGTGTCGCCGCGTCGACGACGACTAATCGACGCCTGCGACGGAGGTTGGGTGGTTCGGCGTTCGCGGAACGGCGTCGCCGTGTCGCCCCTTATGCATCGCGGCGTCTGACGCGCGTGGTGTTGCGATGTGTTCTCATCGAAAAAAGTCTTCGACGAGATGATGGTTGCGAGCGTTTTCCTGCGTGTCCTTGGTTGAACGCGCCGCGGCCCGGGGAGGGCCATTCCACGGCGCCGTCCACACGCGAGGAAAGTCATGCAGTTTTTCCGAACCTTGGGGATCGCCGCTTTCGCCTGTCTCGCCGCCACGGCTCAAATCGGCCGTGAAGTCGGCGCTCCGGTCCGTCTCGCGGATGGTCAGGAGTTCATCCTTTCCGACCGTGCGTTGATCGACCACGGTCGCAAGTTGTTCGACGCCGTTTGGACGCCTCAGGAAGGCGGCATGCGTCCGTTGACCAAAGGAACGGGAGCACCGGTGTCGGACCCGTCGTCGCCGCTCGCCTTTCCACGCATGTTCAATCGCGTCTCCGGTCTCGACGCCAATTCCTGCGCCGGTTGCCACAACGCGCCCTACGGCGTTTCGGGCGGCGGCGGCGACTTCACGACGGGCGTTTTCGTGTTGGGACAGCGCTTCGATTTCGCGACGTTCGACGGCAACGACTTCATGCCGTTGCGCGGCGGCGCATTGGAGAACGGTCAGGCGGGAAGCCTCCAGACCGCATCGAACTTCCGTGCGACCCCCGGCATGTACGGCGCGGGGTACATCGAATTGCTGGCGCGTGAAATGACGGCCGATCTTCAGTCGCAGCGCGACGCCTTGCAGCCGGGACACTCGGTGGCCTTGATCACCAAGGACGTCACTTTCGGCACGTTGCGTCGCAATCTCGACGGCACGTGGTACACGGCCGACGTGCGCGGACTTCCGACGCCGAGCCTCGCGACGACGGGCGCGTCGGCACCGCCGAGTTTGATCATTCGCCCGTTCCATCAAGTGGGCAACGTGATTTCGCTCCGTCAATTCACGAACAACGCCTACAATCACCATCACGGGATCCAAACGGTCGAACGATTCGGCGCGGGGACGGATCCGGACGGCGACACGTTCCAAAACGAAATGTCGCGTGCCGACGTGACGGCGGTCGCGTTGTTCCAAGCGACGCTTCCGGTTCCGGGACGCATCATTCCGAACGACCCGGCGGTCGAAGCCGCGGTGCTCGCGGGCGAAGAAGCGTTCGCGTCCGTCGGATGCACGGAATGCCATCGTCCGACGATGCCTCTGAACAATCCGGTTTTCTCGGAACCGAATCCGTACAACCCGCCCGGCAATCTGCTCCCCGGCCAAGTGCCGCAGCGATCGGTGAACCTCAACACGAGTTCGGCGTTGCCGCGTCCGCGTCTGCGTGCCGCGTCGACGGGCGTGACGTACGTGCCGGCGTTCACGGACCTCAAGATTCACGACATCTGCTCGGGACCGACCGACCCGAACATCGAGAAGCTGAATCAGAACGCGCCGGCGGGATCCGCGGCGTTCTTCGCGGGGAACTCGCAGTTCTTGACGAAGAAGCTGTGGGGAGCCGCGAACGAACCGCCGTACTTCCACCACGGACAGTTCGCCACGCTGCGCCAAGCGATCGCGGCGCACGCGGGCGAAGCACTCGCGTCGCGTCAGGCCTTCGACGCGCTCGCGAACGCGGACAAGGACGGAATCATCGAGTTCTTGAAGACCTTGAAGGTGCTTCCGCCCGGCACGAAGGATCTGATCGTGGACGAGGACGGCAAGAAGAAGAACTGGCCGCCGAACTGACCGCCGGGCACCGCCTTCGGGCGAGGGCTCGATGCGGTGGGGACGAACGGCGACGGCTCTCGGCGGATGACCGGGGACCGTCGCCGCGCCCTTTCTAGGGGAGAACGGGATTCGGAGCGCCGAAAGACGACGATTTGCGTCGAATCCGTTTTGAGGACGGAGGGACCTTCGACCTATAATCGGTGGGTCCCGGCTGGAACCCGGGCCACCCTTCGCTGCTTTCTCGCATGGGGTTTGAAGCACCCGAGAAAGGGCACCCGATGAAGAACGATCGCATGATTCGGTCCGCGCTCGCGTCGATGATCGTGGCCGGGGTCGCCTTGGCGCACGGCTTCCCGACGCCCGCTTTCAATCCGCCCGCGAACTCCGCGCCACCGAATCGCCCGACGGGCGTCGGTCGTCCGACCGGCTCGACCCAACCGGGACAAGGTGGGGGAACCGCGCGTCCCGGATCGGGCAGCACCACGCCTCGCGGTCCGGGTGGAGGCATCACGCGCACGGGCATGAAGCGCACCGACGCGCCCGAATTCAAGGAAGAAGGAACTCCGGACGCCGATGCGGCGAAAGGTCGGACGCCGAAGTCCGACGCCGGGGGTGGGGGTGCGCCGGCGTCGAGCGCCGGAACGTCCGAAGCGGTGATGATCCGCACCAAGGAATTCAATCGACTGGCGGCGCTCGATGCCGCCGCCGTCGTTGATCGCACCACGACGCTTTCCGTGCGGACGACCGACCTCGCCGCGACGCACGCGTCGTTCCGCGTGCGCCTCGTCGAAGTGAAGGACAAGTCCGTCGCGCGCCGACTCGAGGTGCTGACGGGTTCCGACCCGGCGTGGACCGTGGCGGACGTCTACGTGTTGCGCACCGAGGCGACCGGCCGCACCACGGTGTGGCAGAAGGATGCTTCCGGTCGCGTGACGGAACACGCGAAGACCCCCGGAGAAATCCGCGTGCTCGACACGTCCGTGACGCTCGCCGATCTTCTTCCGATCGATCCGTCGCAGTACGAGTGCGTGCTCGACAAGCCCGCTCAAGGTCCCGCCGATGCACGCGAAACCTACGTCCTCAAGATGAAGGGCAGCGGCACGACGGTGGCGAAGGCGTCCTTCGACCCGGAAACCCGTCGCGTCGGTCACGTCGAGTGGCTCGCCGGCGGTACTCGCGTACGCGCGTCGGATTGGAGCGGATGGCGCGTGGTCGGCGGCGTCGCGATGCCGTCGCGCGTCACGGTCCTCGGTTCCGGACTCGAGCCGGTCGCGTTCCTCGACGTGGTGGAGGCGCGCTTGAACACGAAGCCCGACGCCGCGCTCGTCGACCCGACGAAGCTCAAGAACTAGGGGCGCTCGCGCGTCCTTCCCGCGCCTCGCGGACCAGTCGGTCGGCGGGGCGTGCGCGTTTTCGGAGGTCGTCGCGCGTTCGGCCCCCGTTTCGGATAATCGCGGGACCATGGACCCCCGCGAACTTCAAAGCCTCGACGTGCGCAGCGACATGCGGCGTGCGTTCAACGTCGGGCCGAAAACGGGGCAATGTTGGGACTTCGAACGCGGCGTCGCACGCGGACAGGAAATCGGCGACGCCTTGGCGCGGACGGCCGAGGACGATCGGCAACTGCGCTGCGACGCTTGGCTCTCCGTGCTGCATGAAACATGCGCGGCCGCCGCGACGGTTCCGGAGAAAGACCCGATCGACGCGCGACGGTTGGCCCGTCGCGCCTGCGCGTCGTTGATCGGAGACCTCGTCGCCGACGGGCGCGCGGATTCGCGTCTCGTCGATCGCGACGACGCGTTCCGTCGGTGGTTCGACGCGTGGATGCTCGACGACGGGGCACTCGTCGAGGGGATGGACGTCCTCATCCTCGACGCCGCCGTCGCGCCCGGCGACTTCAGGACGCTGGTCGGCTGCGCTTCGGAAGCTTTGGAGCAATCCGTGATCCCGTTTCCCGCGCGTCCCGGCGAGCGTCTCGACGTTCGACGCGCGGTGCTGCGGACGGAGCGCCAACGGGTGACCGGGATGCTCGCCGAGGGGCTCGCCGGACTCGGACGTCACGATCTCGCGATCGAGCTCGGGATCGCGCGCTTCGAATCTCAGGGAGTCGGAGCGCCGCTCGTGCGCGCGCTCCTACGTGCGGGGCGTCGCGACGAAGCGCTGGCCCACGGTCGACGGCTCGTCGAGTCTCCGAAGACGCGCGACGTCGCGGACATCCGCTTCGTGTTGACGGAAGTCGTGGAAGCGCCGTCGGCGGATCGGGCGTCGAAGGCGCATCTCGAAGCCCTGTTCCTGCGATCGCCGGGGCGCGACGTGTTCCACGCTCTCAAGTCGGTGGTCCCGGCCGAACAGTGGGACCGCGTGCGTCGTCGGATTCTCGGGCATATCGAACGGCATCGAACCGCGCCGACTCTTCTGTTCACGCTGTATCTCGACGAGGGGCTCCTCGTCGAAGCCGACGGCGTCGTGTTCACGCAAGCCGTCGACGCCGACGCCCTCGTCGCGGCGGCCGAACGGCTCGGAGTCGAACATCCGACGTTGACGGCGGGATGGCTGCTCACGGCGGCGTACCGCGTGTCCGACGCCGTGGCGGACGCGCGCATCGCGGAAGTCGTCGTTTGGTTGCGGGAGGCGCGCAATCGCAGCGGCGACGGGCCGTTCGAACGGGCCCTTCGGGGATTCCGCGGGCGATTCGCGGAGAACCCCGAAATCCTCGGCCCCCTCGACGAAGCCGGGTTGCGCTGATCGACGCGTTACGATTCCACCATGCGGACGGGCGTTTTCGCGGAGTGGATCGTGCCGGTCGACGGACCTCCCGTCGAGCGCGGTTGGATCCTTGCCGAAGACGGCGTCGTGATCGACGTCGG
>JAFMJN010000190.1 GCA_017853435.1 Planctomycetota bacterium
GCAGCGAGCCCGTGCCGTTCAACCCCGACACGATCACGACACGACCGTCGTTCAGACGCGTCGCCGTCGCGGCGAAACGCTTCGACGCCATGAGGTTCGTGACCGGAGTCCACGTGTTCAGAGCGGGGTCGTAGACCTCGCCGGTGTCCTGGCTGGTTCCCAAGATGTCGCCGAGAGGAGTGGTCGAGCCCGCGGGGCTCGCGAACGAAGACACGCCGCCGGCGACGAGGATCTTGCCGTTGGCGAGCAACGTCGCGGTATGTGCCGCGCGCGGAGAGGACATCGGTGCCGCCAAAGTCCACGTGTTGTTGGAGGCGTTGTAGATTTCCGCGGTGGCCGTAACGAGGCCCGCGCCGTCGGCGCCGCCGATGACCATGATACGGCCGTCGGAGAGCGTGACGCTCGTGTGAAAAGCCCGTTGCGTCGACATCGAGGCTACGGGAGAGAACGCGCGCGTGAGCGGGTTGTAGGCTTCGCACGTCGCCGATCCGACGGCGCTCGTCAACGTGCCGGAGCCGCCTCCCGCGACGAGGACGCGACCATCGGGGAGAAGGTCGGCCGAGCCGAGCGCGCGCGAGCCGGACATGCTTCCGACGGGCGTGAATGAATCCTGATTTTCGATGTCGATCCGAACGCATCGCGTCAAGCCGACGCCGGAAGGCGCCGTGGGGTCGACGACGAGCGCCTGAAGGTAGGCTTCGAAGGCGAGGAGATTCGGATCATTCGGAATCGGGATCGACAGGACCGAGGCCGTGGAGCCGGTACCCGCGGGGAATGCACCCGCGGCAAGTTCGCCGAGAGCGGGTGATGCGGCGTCGAGCCACACGGTGCCGACTCCCGGGATCGGATTGACCGCCGTTCCGCTCGAGAGCCACAGCGACCAAGGCGCCGCCGCGCGGCCCGTGAGCCGCAAGGTGAGCGTCGTGTTGAGCGCCATCGGCGAGGGTTCGAGGTCGGCCGCGCCGTTGCCTCCTTGAGCGAACAGCAATCCTGCGGTGAAGAGGGCGGTGGCGGCGTTGCGGAGTACGGTCATCGTCGGAACCTCGAGACGGCGCTCGGAATCGGGCGCACGTCTCGGAATCATAGCGGTTTACGCATGGAGAAGTCCACGAAAACCGTTCGAAACACGCGCCCTGCGGCATCTTCGCCCCCGCCAAGACCTTGCGGTGGGACGCCGAACCGCGGCTCGCTAGCATCCTGCGCTATGCAGATCATCAAAAGCTTCGTGTGCGGCGGCTGGCATGAGGGAAAAGGTACGCCGATCGCGGTGTTCAATCCGGCGACCGAAGAGAAGATCGGCGAGATCCGCGCGGGCGACACGGACATGAAGGCGGTTCTCGCCTACGCGCGGTCGCGCGGTGTGCCGGCCCTCTCCTCGATGACGTTCGGCGAACGCGGCGAGTTGTTGAAGGCCGTCGCCGTCGCCTTGCACGCGAAGCGTGACGAGCTGCTCGATCTGTCCATCCGTTGTGCGGGAACGCCGCGCGGCGACGCCAAGTTCGACGTCGACGGCGCGATCGGCACGTTGACGGCCTACGCGTCTTGGGGCATCGCGCTCGGATCCCGCCGTTGGTTGCTCGACGGCGAGATTGAAACGCTCGGGCGCTCTCCGCGATTTTCCGGTCGGCACGTTCTCATGCCGCGTCGCGGCGTGGCCGTCCACATCAACGCCTTCAACTTCCCGGCTTGGAACATGATGGAGAAGGCCGCGTGCGCGTTGCTCGCGGGCGCTCCGGTGATCGAGAAGCCGGGGACGCCGACCGCCATGCTCGCGGCGCGGATCTGCGAAATCATCGTCGAGGCGGGATGCCTTCCCGACGGTGCGTGGCAGTTCATCGTGGGTCCCACGGGCGACTTGTTGGATCACCTCGACGAGCAGGATTCCCTCGCGTTTACCGGATCTTCCGGGACCGCCGCGATTCTTCGAGGACATCCGAATCTCGTGCGCCGCAACGTGCGCGTGAACATGGAAGCGGATTCGCTGAACACCGCGATCCTCTTCCCGGACGTCGATCCGGAAAGCCCCACGTTCGCGATGTACGTGTCGAACGTCGCGCTCGACATCACGCAGAAGTCCGGGCAGAAGTGCACCGCCGTCCGTCGCATCGTCGTGCCCGCCGATCGCGTCGGCGTGGTGCGCGAGCGGCTCGTCGCCGCGTTGTCGGAAGTCAAAGTCGGCGATCCGTCCGACTCGGCGGTGCGTGTCGGCCCGCTTGCGTCGGCGTCGCAACTCGCCGACGTGCGTGCCGGGATCGCACGCCTCGCGGCGTCCTGCGAGACCGCCGTCGGCGGGGCCGCTCCGGTCGCTCCGACGGGTTATTTCGTCGCTCCGACGTTGTTCGTCGCGCCTTCTCCGGAGACGTCCGTCGTCCACGAGCACGAAGTGTTCGGTCCGGTCGCCACGATCGTGCCCTTCGACGGAAGCGTCGCGGAAGCGTCGCGGATCGTCGCCCTCGGAAAGGGGGCGCTCGTGACCAGCATCTACACCAACGACGCCGCCGTCGCGTTGGCGGCGACCGCCGAAATCGCGCCGTGGACCGGACGCGTTTGGATCGGCTCCGACCGGATGGCCGAACAACAACTTCCGCCGGGCATGGTGCTGCCGGCCTCGATCCACGGCGGCCCGGGTCGCGCGGGCGGGGGCGAGGAACTCGGCGGGCTTCGCGGGTTGGCCTTCCACCTTCAGCGGACCGCGGTGCAGGGCTTCAAGGGCGTCCTCGAAGGATTCGCCCCGGATGCCCCCGCTTCCTGAGGGGCGTTGCCGCGTGTGCGCGCTTCCGGCGCGCACCGCGGTCTGCTCGAACCGCTGCGACGGGTTGAAGACGCTGCGCAATCGCGTCGACGCGTCGGCGGAACTCTTTGACGCGCAGGCGCTTGCGCGGTTGCGTCGGCAAGCCAAGGGCGACACGTGGTGCCCGGGAACGCTCTCGTTCGAGGTGCTCGGCGAACTCGGAATCCGCGTTCGGGACGCGCGCGACGCGCTGGCGGTTTGTCGTGCGCGGTGGCTCGCCATGCGCGGGGCGGGGCGCGTTCGGTTCTATCAACGCGGCCGACTCGTGCCGCCCGGCAAGGATGAAATTCGCGGCCCGTGGCGCGTCGGAATCTCCTGAGGATCGTCCTCGCGGTGTAACGTCTCGGCCGGAGGTTCCGTTCCGATGCTTCGCACCCTGTCGACTTTCGTCCTGTTGTCTACGGTCATCGTTCGCGCGCAGGGCGGTCCCGACGCCGTGTATCTCAAGTTCAACGAAGCCGTCGGCGCCTCGACGGTCGTGAACTCCGCGTCGGGCGGGCCGACGCCTCCGCCCGGCGTCGTCGTCGGAAACATGACGTTCGTCGCCGGACGCTACGGCAACGCGGTGAGGGGCACGGGGGGAGCGGGGAACACGAATCACGTGAACTCCGGCTACTTCCTCAATCTCGCGTCGACGGCGACGCCGTGGACGATGGAATGGTGGTTCCAGCCGGCGTCGGTGGCGGCGACGCAGTATCTCGTCGGTGTCGGGGGCCCGAGCTTGTTCCGCGTCTCCGCCGGGGCGGGAGCGGGCAACGGGATCGTCGTCGCCGGGACCGGGATCAACTCGTTGACCGTCGCGAGCGCGGTTCCTCCCGTCGGCGTGTGGGTTCACGTCGCCGTCGTGAACGATCCGTCCACGTCGCCGCCGACCCTTCGGTCGTATTTGAACGGCATCCCTTGGTCGTCCGTCGCGAATACTCCGTCGACCGCCTCGGCGGTGACGGGTCCGCTCTACGTCGGGTCGCACGGAGCGGCGACCACCGGACTCAACGGCCTCATGGACGATTTCCGTTGGTGGACGACGGCGCGCACCGCGGCGGACATCTTGGCCAACTACAACGACGAAATGTCGGCCGACAACGCGTTCACCGCGACGTCGACCGGCGGGGGAGTCGGGGATCTCGTTCTCGATCTCGACCGTATCTCGACCGGTGCCGTCGGGGGCTACACGCTCGTTTCCACGGATGCGACGTGGGCGGTCGGCACCGGGCCGTTGTTCGGTTTGGTGCCGTCGGCGGCGACGTGGAGTCTGCTCGGCACACCGTCGGTGCTCGGCAACCCGCTCCACTTCCCGGTGATCGCGGGGGCGGGGGTTTACCCCGATGCTCCCTTCACGGTGCCCGCGGGAACGCTGTCGGCGTTGGCGGGGCAGTCATGGGATTTCGTCGTCGTGCTTTACGGGACGGGCGGAGCCTATGTCGGCCGCTCCGCCGCGCGTCGCGTGGCTTTCTGAGCGCCCAGCCGGACGAAAAAAAACGCCGTCGGGTGACCGACGGCGTTTTTCGTTTTCCGGCGGCTTGCGCCACCGACTCCCCAGGTAGGGCTCGAACCTACAACCAAGTGATTAACAGTCACCTACTCTACCATTGAGCTACTGGGGAAGAGTTTCCATGACCTCATCGGCCACGAAAGGCCCGGAAGTGTAGGAGGGGACCCGTTGCGGTTCAAGGGGTTGCGGGACGCCGGACGCCCGATGGGGAGTCGAGGGCCGCGGAAGCGCCGTTCGGGGGACTCCCGGCGGTCCATCTCGGCGCGATTCCGCGGGCGACGTGTTGGGGGCGTCGTGAACTTCGGCCATGATGCGCGTATCCGATAGGGTCGCGCACCTTTTTCCGGACGCGACATTTTTTCGAGACCCCCATGACCCAACTTCCGCTCCCGTGGATCGTCGCCGCCCTCGTTTGGGTGACGTCGACCCTTTCCCCGGCCCGTCCCGATGAAGGCATGTGGCCGTTCGACAGCCTCCCGCTCCAGCAGTTGAAGGAGAAGTACAACTTCGAGCCTTCGAAGGACTGGCTCGACCACGTGCGCCTCGGTTCCGTGCGTTTCGACACGGGCGGTTCGGGGTCGTTCGTTTCGGCGAACGGATTGGTGATGACCAATCACCACGTGGCCCTCGAAACCATTCAAAAGGTCTCGACCCCCGAGAAGGACTACGTGAAGGACGGTTTCTCCGCGCGCGAGTACGGCAAGGAGATTCCGGGCAAGGACCTCACGCTTCGCCAACTGATCGCGATCGTCGACGTCACCGCCGACGTCGCTCCGCTCGCGGCCGATGCGCGCGAAGCGAAACTGAAAGACCTCTGCGCCGACGCGAAGGCGAAGGAATGCGCGAAGCGCGGCTGGAAGGTCGGATTCAAGGCGGGCGCCGACGGCAAGCCCGGCAAGGAACTCGAAGACGCCCGTAGTGCGCGTATCGAGGCGGATCCGGTCGCCCTCTACGACGGCAACGCGTTCCGTGTGCACCTCTACCACGTCTTCGACGACGTCCGCGTCGTGTGGGCCCCGGAGAAGCAGGTCGCTTTCTTC
>JAFMJN010000191.1 GCA_017853435.1 Planctomycetota bacterium
GGTGGACGGCGGCGACGGTGTGCCGCGCGTGCGCGTGGCGGATCGATTGATGTCGCCGCCGGAAGTCGCGTCTCTCGTTCTGCGTGAACTGAAGGAACGGGCGACTCTCGCTCTCGGAGAACCCGTCGAGCGCGCCGTGATCACCGTCCCCGCCTACTTCGACGATCGCGAACGTCAGGCGACGCGCGACGCCGCGCGCCTCGCGGGGTTGAAGGTGGCGCGCTTGCTGAGCGAGCCCACCGCCGCGTGTCTCGCCTACGGACTCGAGCGCATCCCGAAGGGGCGCATCGCCGTGTTCGATCTCGGCGGCGGGACCTTCGACGTATCCATCCTCAAGGTGGACGGCGGCCTTTTCGAAGTCCTCGCCATCAACGGCGACACGAAATTGGGCGGCGACGACATCGACGCCGCACTCGGCAAGCGTCTGCTCGAACGCGCGCGCGTCGACGGGGTCGCTTTCGACACGACGTTGCGCGTCGAAGAGGCGGCCCGCACCGCCGCCGAGCACGCGAAGATCGCGCTTTCCTCGTCGGTTTCCGTCGCGGTGGCCCTCGATATTCCCGAGGCCGGGCTGCGATGGTCCGGCACGGTGACGCGCGACGAACTCGAGTCGGTCGCGGCGCCCTTCATCGACCGCACGCTGAAATTGACGAACCGTGCCCTGCGCGACGCGGGGCTCGGCGTCGACGATCTCGACGCGGTGGCACTCGTCGGAGGATCGACGCGGATGCCTTTGGTCCGCGCGCGCGTCGAAGCCCATTTCGGCAAGGTTCCCCGGACGGATCTCGATCCGGACGAAGTCGTCGCCGTCGGCGCCGCTTTGCAGGCTTCGGTGATCACCGGAGAGAACCGCGGCATCACGCTTCTCGACGTCAATCCGTTGACTCTCGGGATCGAAACGATGGGCGGCGTCGTCGCGAAGATCATTCCGCGGAATTCCACGTTGCCGACGGCGACAGGCATGGAATTCACGACGAACGTCGACGGCCAAACCGCGGTGCTCATCCACGTCCTTCAGGGCGAACGGGAACTCGCGAAGGACAATCGCTCGCTCGCACGATTCGTTCTGCGCGGCATCGAACCCGCCGCCGCGGGCATTCCGCGCGTCGAGGTCATTTTCACGCTCGACGCGAACGGCATCCTCAACGTCATGGCTCGCGACAAGAAGACGGGCCAAGCTCAGGACGTGGACGTCCGGCCCACATCGGGGCTCACCGACGAGATGGTCGAAAAAATGCTCGTCGAGGGCATGACGGCGGGGAATGCGGATCTCGAGGCGCGCCTGTTGGCCGAAGCGCGCGTCGACGCCGAGAAACTCTTGCGCCAGTCGCGGAAGGTCGTGCACGCCGACCCGACGCTCGTGAGGCCGGAAGAAGCGGCACAAGTGGCCGCCGTTCTGAAGGCGCTCGAGGCCGTCATCGCGGGCGACGATCACCGTGCCATCCGTCGCGCGATGGAAACCGCCGATCACGTCACGGTCCCCGTGGCCCAACGGCTCATGGATCGAAACATCGCGTCCTATCTCACGGGGCGCGACGTCGACGCCGTCTAGAGATCATCATGCCGAGACCCCTCACCTGGCGCAGCACCGAAGACATCGCGATCCTCCTCGTGGAGGCGCACGCGGGCGTGAATCCGCTCGGCGTACGGTTCACGGATCTCCATCGTTGGGTCGTCGAGTTGCCCGGATTCGCGGACGATCCGAAGGGATCGAACGAGGGAATCCTCGAAGCCATTCAGATGGCGTGGCTCGAAGAATACGAAGACGCGAAGTAGTCGGCGTTCAGACGAGCCGCACGGATTCCGCGGAGACGCCTTCGGGGACGTTGTGGAACTTGAGTTCCATCACTTCTCGGGTGCCCGACTTCAAGTGGAAGACGTTGGCCCGAGTTCCCGGGTCGCCGTACGTGTGAATCGACAGCATCGGCGCGCGTGACGCGTTCGCCATCTTGTGGATGTTCGAGCGCGACGGGGGCAGCAGCGCCAAGACGGCACCCGTGAACGCCATCGACGATCCGCGAACGATCAGTTCCGCGGCGTCGGGGTTCGATTCGTCGTCCAGCCGATCGTAGTCGGTGACGTGCGCGGTTCCCGCGTGAACCCCGACGACGCACCAGTTCGAATGATCGTGGATCGTCGTTTCCTGATACGCACCCCAAACGAGGACGATGACCACGAAGCGTCCCGCCGGATCCACGTGGGCCAAATTCCGCGTGTAGGGGGCCGTCGGATCCGGGACGTTCAGGCGAGCGGGCAACGCCTGTCCGCCGTTGACGAGGCGGCGCTTGCACTGTGCGATCAGACGGACGCGTTCTTCGAGATCGAGACCACGGTCGAACAATGCGCCGACGTCGCGTACGTAGCGCGTCAGATCGTACGGGGTGTCATCCGGCGAAGCGGTCATTCGGCCCTGAGTCTACGCGTTCGGTCAGCGTGCGTCTTCAGACCGGCACGCCGCGGGCTTTGCGCATCGCGCGAACCGCGTGCATGAAGTCGGTGACGAGCGCGGGCTCGATGTCGTTCTCGACCTTGCCTTCGTGGCGGAACGCCGACCCCACGATCGCGCCGTCGCAATGGGGGAAAAGCGTCTCCAACGTTTCGAGCGACAATCCACTCGCGATGAGAACGGGAACCGTTCCCGCCGCTTTCTTCGCCGTGACGAGCGCATCGACGTCGGGGGCTCGTCCGGTCGTGGTCCCCGTGATGAGGATGCGATCCGCCCCGCCGCGGTGCGCGAGAGATTCGACGCACGTGGCCAATCCGGGCGCGTACAGAGGGGTCCCGTACTTCACGTACGCATCGGCCCAAATTTCCGTCGACAATCCGAGCGAGCGCCGATACGCCACCACCTCGGCACCCTTTCCCTCGATCAGTCCCTGGTCGGTCGCGGTCACGCCCGAAAGGACGTTGACCCGCACGAAGGCGGCACCCGACGGCACGGCGGCGCCGAGGGCGGCCATCGCGTCGTTGCGCAGCACGTTCACGCCGACCGGACAATGGAACTCTTCCGCGAGGGCCCATGCGATCGTGCCCATGATCGCGGGCACGTGGGGGGCGACGTCGTCCTTCGCGAAGGGAATATCGCCGTGGTTTTCGATCATCAGCGCGTCGACCCCGGTGCGGCGATAAATCACGGCTTCGTGACGCGCTCGAGCGAGGACCGACCTGAAATCGCGGCCTCCCGCGGGGGCTCCGGGAAGCGGAAGCAGGTGAATCATCCCGATGATCGGAAGCGGTCGTTCGAGGCGGTGCATGCGGTCACGGTATCCGCGTTCGGCACGAGCGAAAAGGCGTCGGCGGGCGCGGGTAAAGACGCCCACGGTTCGTCCGAGAATGACTCCGAGGGGAATCCGTCGCATGGTCCGCAGCTTCGCTTTTCTGTTGCTCGCCACGTTCGCATTCGGTCAAGGTGGCGCGTTGACGCCGTCGGAAGCCCGGACTCTGCTCGCCGTCGGCGTCGCCGAGGCCGAGATCGCCGCGGTCGGTGTCCGTCTCGGCGGATTCGCGACCGCGACTCTCGACGAGCTCGATCTCCTCGTGACGGCGGGTGCGACGCCGAGCCTCGTCGAACGTTTTCCCGTCGCGGAAGATCCGCTCAAGACGCTGAAGGCGTTGGCGGAGCGTTCCGAATCGTGGAAGACCCCGCGCAACGACGTGCTCCTCGTTCCGAAGGGATGGCGCGGTGTCGACATCCCGGTCGGAGAGGGGGCGTGTGCCTATCGAATCGCTCCGCCGTCGGCCACCGACGCGCGGGCGGGCGTCGATCCGGTGCTGTTCGTCTTCATTCAAGAAAAGTCAGCCATCCCGGCCGAAGGGGTCGCCGCGGTGGCGGAACGACTCGAGGGCGTCTTCGCACGTCGGCTGACGGCGTCGGAGTGTCCGACGCGCAGTGTTCCTGCGGGGACGTTGCACTGGCGCGGACGGGATGTGCCGCTGCGCCGCGTCGAGACGACGACTCCGAAGGGCGCGGGGACGGTTGCGGTCGCCTTCGATCTTCTGCCCGACGGACGTGCGATCGGTCTCGGTTATTCGGCTCCGGAGTCTCTGCGCGTCGCCTGCGAACGCCACCTCGAGGACCTCGCCCGTTCTTTCGCTCCGGTCAAGACCCGCTGACCGTCTCGGTTCCCCTCGGGTAGATTCGGGCCCCATGAAGGGGCCCAACGAGCGCTATCACGATCGCGTCGCGCCGCGCTACGACGACATCTACGCGAAGGACGCCTACTGGTCGTATTACTTCGACGTCGGCTGGAGGCACCTTCGCCGTTTTCTGCCGACGGACCTCGGTAAACCCGCGCTCGATGCGGGCTGCGGCACCGGCCTTTACGGACTGCGACTCGTCGAGTCGGGTTACCGCGTGGTGTTCAGCGATCTTTCGGCCGGCATGCTCGAACGGGCCGCGCGCAATGCGGAAGCGGCGTTTCCGGGGCGTCCCCATGCGTTCGTGAAATCCGATCTCGAAACGCTCGACGGACATGCGTCGGCGACCTACGGTTTCATGACGGCGCAGGGCGATCCACTGTCGTTCGTCTCCGACCCGCGTCGTGCCCTGAAGTCGATGGCCCGGGTTCTCGTTCCCGGCGGCGTCGCGGTATGTTCCGTCGACAGCCGATTCGGTGGCGTGGAGCCGTTCTTCACGCGGGACGACCTCGACGGCCTCGAGGCGTTTCTGAGAACCGGCGACGCGGAATGGCTCGCGGATCGCAAGGAAGAGCGCTTTCCGACGCACGCGTTCACTCCCGACGAGCTGAAGAAACTCGGAGATGCGGCGGGACTCGAAACGATCGACGTGATCGGCAAGACATGCTTCCACTTGCGGGACAACCATCCTTGGTTGGTCGATCGCGAGCGTCGTCGCAAGTTGCTCGACATCGAAGCGAAATGGGGGGCGTCGGCTTGGGGGCTCGGTCGCGCGCACCATCTTCAGGTCGTTTGGCGAAAGCCGAAGGAAGCCCCGTCGCCGTGAATTTCGACGTTCGCAACCGAAAGTGGCACGGGACCATCGCGGTCGTCGTGGCGCTGCCGTTCCTTCTCGTCATTCTCACGGGATTGCTTCTTCAATTGAAGAAGCAACTCACGTGGGTCCAGCCGACGGAAATGCGTGCGCCGTTCTCGGAACGCGTGGACGCCGAGGCTTTGCTCGACGCGCTTCGTCGAGATCCCACGCTGAACGTGAAAGGGTGGGGCGACGTGATCCGCTTCGACGTACGGCCTTCGAGGGGAGTGGCGAAGTTCACGCTTTCCGGGGATCGCGAGGCGCAAGTATCGATCAAGGACGCCGTCGTCCTTCAAGTCGCCCCGCGTCGATCGGACTGGATCGAATCCC
>JAFMJN010000192.1 GCA_017853435.1 Planctomycetota bacterium
TCGGGCGGAAGTCCCGCACCGATTCGGACGCCTGAAACAGAATCGTCCCGAACACCCCGGCGACGAGCGCGAGGATGATCACGTCGGCCCACGGCTTCGGAGCGCGGGTCGCGGCGTGCGCGGAGTGCGGGTGATCGACGACGTCGGGCATTCCCCGCACGATACCACCGGGCCGGACGCCGAGTGTCGTTCGACGGCCCCTCCGGGCCGCGACGGACCGATCAGTGTTTCCCGTAGCGGATCGTGGCGCCCTGGCGCTGCGCGGTCAGATACGCCTCGAGGGCCCGCGTCCGCGGGTCGTCGGCGCCGAGCGCGGCGCCGCGTGCGGATTGACGGGAGCACCAGTCGATCATGTCCCGCAGCAGGGCCGCCCGCCCGATTTGTACCTGGTACTTCGGATAGGTCTCGGGGTGGGTGCCCGCGCCGTCGGGGTGGCAGGTGCCGCACGACATCCCGATGCCGCTCCCGATCGCGTTCGCGTCGTGAAAGACGCGCGCCCCTTCGAGAACGAGTTTGTACGTCTCACGTTCCCAAGCGGCGACGTCCGTGGCGGAGTACCCGCCGTAGGAACCGGGAGCCGTGGAGTTTCCGTCGACCACCACGTCGCGATTGTCGTGGGGCTTCGGAATGGACGGGAAGGCGCGGCGCGTTTCCGCGTCGGCCCCCGCACCCGTGGGCCACTGCGTCGCGGAGACGCCCACGACGATCGAAACCGCGATCAGACAGGCCTTCGTCGCCATCGTCGAGACTCCTCAGTAGGACGAACGCCGCGCCCGCGGCGGGGGATCTTCCACGCCGCCGCTGCGCATCCGGCGACCGGTGACCGTCGTCGGCTCACGATTCCACCACGCGTGCGTCACGTCGGCGGTGCCGTCCGCGGCGATCCGCACCCAACCGATGCCGCATCCGTCCGCGGGGTTGAACGGGTTCGGACGGTCGATCGGGAACGTGAGCGGCGGCACCCCCTCGGGCGGTCGCGGCAACGGGAACGCGGTCGCGAGCATCCCGTGGAAATCGATCCGACCGATCCGATGCGCGAGCGGCTGATGGGCGTGCGCGTGCACGACCGTGACGCGGTCGAAGGGAGCGAGGATGGCCTGAACGGTCTCGGCATCTTCGGTCCAGAGATTCCAACCGCGATGCAACTTGTAGAGGGGACCGTGCGAGAGGACGACGACGGGGGTTTCCTTCGTCACTCCCGAGAGATGGGCGGCGAGCCGGGCACGCCCTTCCTCCCCCACTTCGAACGCCGCCCACCGACGGTCGTCGGCGTGGAGTGGGCCTTGGATCGCGCCGTCGCGCGTCGCGGAAGACGCCCCCTCTCCGACGCGGCGCACGCCGTTCACGACGACGAAGCGCACTCCCTTGTGGGTCCACGCGTAGGCGTCGTCGCCGAACAAAGCCCGCCACGCGACCCCGCCGTCGAGGTGCCGATCATGATCGCCGACGACCATGCGGACGGGAGCCTTCACCGCCTTCAGGATGCGGGCGCCGAAGGCGAGCGCGTCCTTGCGACCGTCCCGCGCGAGGTCGCCGCCGAAGACGACGAAGTCCGGTTGGGGATCCATCGCGTTGACGTCGGCGACGGCCCGAAGAAGCGCCTTCTCCGCACGATCGTTGCGCGGATCGACGGAAAGGTGCGCGTCGGCGATCACGGCGAAGCGGAACGCGTCGGCCCGTCCCGGCGTCGGGGCGTCGGGGGCGGCGAACGGCCCCGTCCCTCCGGCGCAGAGTCCCGCGACGCCCGCGGACACGACACGAAGGAACGCCCGACGATCCACGCCCCCGACGTCGATCCCGCGCGGCGCTCGGGGCCCCGTCATTTCCCGGCGTCTTTCTCGTCGAAAACGCGCGACGCGAACCCGGATCGGCGGCGCGAAGCGGCGTCGACGTCGCGGAACGGGCGTACGGTTCGGGAGCGCTCGTACTGCGCCTCTCGGGCCTTCGACTTCGGCCCCGCGAGGCGGTCGTCGGTGAGCGCGAAAAGAAAGGCGACGAGATCGTCGATCTCCGCCTCGGAGAGTGCGAGCGCCTCGATGCCGCCGTCGAGGAACGGATTGTCGATGCCGCCCTTGTTGTAGTGGTCGACGACGTCCCAAAGAGTCGCCATCGATCCGTCGTGCATGTAGGGAGCGGTCACCGCGACGTTGCGCACCTGCGGCGTGCGGAACGCTCCGATGTCGTGCCGCCGCTTCGTGACGACGAAGCGGCCGAGTTCGCCCATGTCCGTCGCGAGCGCCAAGTGATCTACGTCCGCCGTGGAATTTCCGTAGTCGAGGGCGAGCAGCACCTTGCGCACGAGTTTCTCGAAGTCGCGCTTGTCGGCCGACACGCCGGTGTTGTGGAACAGGTTGTCGGTTCCGACCGGGTGCGACGCGTTCAACGGGTGACACGTCGCACAGCGCGCCTTCCCTTCGTAGAGGGCGAATCCGCGACGCTCGGATTCCGACATCGCGTCCGCGGCCCCGCCGCGCCAGCGGTCGAAGGGAGCGCCGAGGAACACGAGCATGCGTTGGAAGGCCGCGAGGGCGCGCCCCGTGTCGGCGATGTTGGGATCGCGACCGTAGGCCGCGCGAAAGAGCGGTGGATATTCGGGGATGTCCTTCAACTTCGCGACCACCGCGTCGTGGCTCGGCATGCCCATCTCGATCGGATTGACGAGCGGTTGGATCGCTTGCACTTCCAACGTGGCCGAACGCCCGTCCCAGAACGCGGGGGCGACCGCGAAAAGATTCATCGTGGGCGGCGCATTGCGTCGGCCGACTTGACCGTCGATTCCTTCGGACGCCGGACGTGCGTCGCCGAATCCGCGCACCACGTCGTGACACGTCGCGCACGACACGCTCGCATCGCGGGACAGCCGCGCGTCGAAGAACAGTTTGCGGCCGAGGGCGACGCGGGCGGGATCGATCGCATTGTCTTCCGGTTGGTGGATCTTCCACATCTCGGGATCGACACCGGGAGGCATGGCCGATCCGTCGCCGATCCGCAACGCATCGAGCCGTCGTTCCTGCACGTCGATCGGCGTGGCGCCGTGCGGGCCGACCGCGTCCTGCGGCGTCGACGGGAGGCCGAACCACACCGACGTCGCGAACACGGCCAACGCGCCGAAGGTTCCGCGGAAAAACGTCATCGCATCATCCTCGAACGAGCGCCCGCGCCTTTTCGACGATGGACGCTTCCGACGGCAGGCAATACTTCCACGCGTTGCCGAGCGGAATGTAGGTATCCGCACCCACGTCGCGGGCCATCTTCGGCGGACGCGGGCAGGCTTCGACGATCGCTGTGAAGATCGCTTCCGAAAGACCTCCGGTCTTGCGCCCTTCGTCGACGACGAGCACGCGGCCGGTCGCTTCCGCTTCGGCCTTCAACGTGTCGACGTCGAGGGGGTTCAACCAACGCAGATCGGTGACGCGCGCACGGATGCCGTGATCGCGCTCGAGGATGCGGGCCGCGCGCAACGACAGCCATGTGCCGTTTCCGAAGGTCACGATCGACAGGTCGGCCTTGCCCTCGCACGGCCAAACGCGCGCCTTTCCGAACGGAACCGCGACACCGGGATCGGGGTATCGGCACAACCACCCGCCGTCGTTGTCCTCGTGGAGATCCTTCGTCATGTAGAGCGCGATGGGTTCGAGCCACAGCACGACACGCCCGTCGACCTTCGCCAACGCGAGCGCGGTGCGCAGCATCCCGACGGCGTCGTCGCCGCGACTCGGAGCGGCGATCACCACTCCCGGAACGTCGCGCAACGCGGCGATCGAATTGTCGTTGTGGAAATGCCCGCCGAATCCCTTTTGGTATCCGAGGGCCGCGATGCGGACGACCATGCCGTTGCGGAACTGCCCCTTCGAGAAGAACTGAAGCGACGCGGCTTCGCCGCGGATCTGATCCTCGGCGTTGTGGTAGTAGGCGAGGTATTGGATCTCGGGGAGCGGAAGGAGATCGAGGTGGGCCGCACCGATCGCGAGACCGAGGATCGACGTTTCGTCGAGGAGCGTGTTGAATACGCGACGGTCGCCGTAGGTATCCCATAGCCCGTCGGTGACGTGATAGACCCCGCCCTTCTTCGCGACGTCTTCGCCGAAGAGGAACGCTTCCGGGTACTTGAGCAACGTGTCGTGCAGCGCCTGATTCAAGAGGACCGCGAGGTGGCGCGGCTTCTGCTTCTCGGGAAGACGCTCGTCGCCGCCGAAGGTCGCGCCGCGGACTTCGGGCGCCGGTGAACGTGTCGCTTCGGCCGCGACGCGCTCGGGCGAATAGGGCGCGAGCGGCGCGACGACTTCTTCGGCCGATGTGAGCACGGGACGCGTGACGACCTCCGCGCCGAGCGCGGCGATGCGTCGGCGCGTCGATTCGTACAGATCCGACACTTCGGTCGGCGTCATGAGGCCGGTGGAGATCGCGAACCGCGCCGACTCGAGCAGCGGGTCGAGGGATTCGACCGCCTCGATTTCCTCGCGGGTGCGGTATTCCGTTTCCACGTCGGAGCCCGCGTGGCCGAGCATGCGGACCGTCGAGATGTGGAGGAACACGGGTTGGCGCTTTTCGCGGCACCAAGCGACCGCGTCGGTGGCGGCCTCGAACACCTCGGCGAGATCGCGACCGTCGGCGGCGACGTACGCGAGGCCTTCGCGATCACCGTACGCCGCTTCGACCCATCCCCCGGGAGTCGGGACCGAGATACCGATCCCGTTGTCTTCGCAGACGAACAGCACCGGAACCGCATCGCCCTTGTGCCACGCCCAGAGAGCGGTGTTCACGGCACCGGCCGCCACGTTGTGGTTGGCACTCGCGTCGCCGAACGTGCAGACCATGATCGCGTCGTTCGGCACCGGAAGTCGAAGTCCGAGGGCGTTCGCCCGTTCGAGAGCCAAAGCGGCCCCGACGGCCTTCGGAAGGTGCGAGGCGATCGTCGACGTCTGCGGCGGGATCCACATGGGCTTCGAGCCGAAGACCTTGTGCCGCCCCCCCGAGATCGGATCGTCGGAAGACGCGACCATGCCGAGCAGCACGTCGCGGGAGGAATCGACCCCGGGGACCTGACGGGCGCGCTCGCGGAAGAAGGCTCCGGAGCGGTAGTGGAGAAACGCGGGATCGTTCGGACGCAAGGCGGCCGCCACCGCGGCGTTGGCCTCGTGCCCCGTCGACCCGATGGTGTAGTAGCCCTTGTTCTTCGACTTGAGGTTTCGCGCCTCGTAGTCGAGGTGACGGGACTCGATCTGGGAGGCGAAGAGCTCGATCCAACGGTGGCCGGTCAACCGACCGCCTTCGAGCACGGGCAAATCCCGGTCCCGCGGCGGGGGCAACGGCGACGAC
>JAFMJN010000021.1 GCA_017853435.1 Planctomycetota bacterium
TTTCGAAGCGCGACGCGGTGATCCTGTTCGCCGAGGTGCGCGGCGAATCCGAACCCGGGCCGTCACACAAGAAGCGCACCGTCCTGTTTCTCTCCGCGATGCGCCATGCCGCGGAACGCCTCGCGGGCGAGGGTTACACCGTCCGCTACGTCCGCATCGGCGATCCCGCCAACACGCACACGTTGGCGGGTGAAATCGTACGTGCGGCGTCCGACGTGCGCGCCGACGAGGTCCGCTTCTGTCGTCCCGGTTCGCGACGGGTCTTGGACGCACTCGTCGGGGCCTGTGAACGGATCGGGGTACCGGCGACGCTCGTCGAAGACCCCCACTTCCTCGCGACCCCCGACGAGTTCGACGCATGGGCGTCGTCCCGCAAGACGACGGTCATGGAATGGTGGTACCGAACGCGCCGCGACACATCGGGCGTGATGATGGAACCGGACGGCACGCCGACCGGAGGCGCCTACAACTTCGACAAGGAGAACCGCGGCAGCTTCGGCAAAAAGGGGCCCCCGCGGATTCCGACCCCGCCCACGTTCCCTCCGGATGTCACGACCCGTGCGGTCATGGAGGACGTCGATCGTTTCCTGCCCGACCTACCGGGCGACACGTCGGGGTTCTCGTGGCCCGTCACCGAGGCGGATGCGCGCCGCGCTCTCGACGCCTTCATCGACGAACGGCTTCCCGAATTCGGGAAATGGCAGGACGCCATGTGGGTCGGAGAATCGTTCCTTTGGCATTCGCTGCTCGGGGCGCCCCTCAACCTGAAGCTCCTCGATCCCCGCGACGTCGTCGCCGCGGCGGAAACCGCGTTCAAGAAGCGACGGGTCCCGATCGAAGCGGCGGAAGGGTTCATTCGACAAGTCATCGGGTGGCGCGAGTTCATTCGCGGTATCTACTGGCGCACCGACGCGTCCTACGCGGCGTCCAACAGTCTCGGAGCCGACGCACCGTTGCCGGCCTTTTGGTGGACGGGCGAGACGGACATGGCCTGCCTGAGAGACGCGGTCCAAGGCGTGATGCGTCACGCGTACGGGCACCACATCGTGCGGCTGATGGTGCTCGGCAACTTCGCGACTCTCGCCGGGATCCGACCGCAAGAAGTCGATGCCTGGTTCCTCGGAATGTTCGTCGACGGCGTCGAGTGGGTGACCACCCCCAACGTCATCGGCATGGCGCTCCATGCCGACGGCGGCATCGTCGGGACGAAACCCTACGTGGCGACGGGCAAGTACATCGAACGCATGTCGAACGCGTGCGCGGAATGTCCGTTCGATCCGGCGGTCGCCGAAGGCCCGAAGGCCTGTCCGTTCACCGTCCTCTACTGGGATTTCCTCATCCGCCACGAAGCGCGATTCACGCGGAATCCGCGCATGAAGTTGATGATGAGCCACCTGAAGAACAAGACCGCGGCGGACCGCGTGCGCATCGCGGCGGAAGCCGACCGCGTCCGCGGTCTTTGGGAAACTCCGCGCGACGTCTGATCCCGGGCCTCCAACGCCGTCCCTCCCCGCCCGTAAAGCCTCCATGTCTCACATTGGAGGACATCGATGACGTCGAAGGCGGGTTTCATAGAGCCGAGTTTGAGGGAAAAAGACTGCGCTTCCATCCGGAAGATCCTGGCGATGGCCGCCGACAACGCCAGAAAACGCCTGGCGGCCGCCTCGCGTCGCCGCGGGGAAATCGTGGCTCTGAAATTCGAACTCCAGGCAACCATCACCGATGGGTCTCAACTTCTTTCGGAACCTTGGCACCCGGAGGATCAGCCCCAGCGCGAGGCACTGGAAGACCTCGTTGCTCGGCGTGTCAAGCTCATAGCGACTTTGAACGACGAAGCGGGGGAACTCGATCGCCTCGACGATCTCAACGCGGCGTCGGTGCGTCGTCTCGAGTCGTGGCGTCCGACACTCGCTCCGTCTTCGCCGGATATCGCAGAACTCCGGAATACGTCGTCTACGACATCCGAATCGTCGCCACCGAATCCGACGTCGGAGACCGAGACGACGAACACTGCATCCGATGTCGTTCCTCGGCGAACCCCTATCTCGCCTGCAACCGAATCCACCGAACCGTCGCAAGCAACTCCGACGGACGGAATCGTGGAGTACTCGGAGAATCCTTCTTCGGAATTTGTTCGGCTGATCGACCGACTCTCCGATGCCGAGAATGATCTCGATGTCGTCGAAATCGCCGAAGACGCCCTAGATTTCATCGATCACCTCCATTTTGAAGAGGTTCCGACTCTCCTATCCCGGATCCTCGACCGGGCCGGTGAACAGCACGCGACCATCGAGAGCGCCATCTTCGGCTCCGTCACCTCGGAAATGCACCATCGCGGCGATTCTCTCGAAATCTCGACGATTGACGCGCTGCGCGAACGATCGTCTCGGCGACGCGCATCACGTCCGCAGCTCCTCGATTGGATCGAACGGCTTGAACAAGAGTCGCTGGACATCGAAACTCACGCGGTTCACTACCCGGAATCGCTCGCGCGCCTCATCATTCAAAAAATCGCGTTCGATGGGAAACGGCTCACCGTGGTGCATGGTTCCGACTTCCGGAGCCGAGACGCACAGCGCGTCCACTGCAACGTTTTCGGCAAGCTTCGCGCGACGAAAGAACGGGTTTCGAAGCCGTTTCTCGAAGGACTTGCGCAAAACTGGAACAACGAGAAATCCGAACGATACTGGGCCGCTGAAATCGCGAGGCTGAACGTAGCGATCGCGAAGCAGGTGGCGAACCGTGGGGCTGCGTCGCCGCGTCCGGTAGCCTGCGCGCATTCTCCGGAATCGGTCGCGTCGTTCGAGGGTCACTTCGAATCGCTCAATGAGCTGCTGAACGCTCGAGCGGATCAATCACCCGATACGTCACACGCTCTCCGAGACTTGGTCGTTTCATCCTGGAATTCGGCGAGAGGCAATCCGATCCACGAAGGGGCGCTCGCACGCCTTCTGCTTCCGCATGCGGACTTGGTGACCGGACGAGATCTACGCCACCTCCGAAAAGTCATCGCCGAACTGTCACCCCCTTCCGAGGTCGTTGCGAACGTCGAGCCCGTCGTCGACGGGGGTGAAGAAAAGACATCCATCCATGAAGATCACCCGCTCGTGGTCGAAGCTCGCGAGCTGCTGCGCGGGAAGAAGGCGGTAATCATCGGCGGAGAGCGTCGCGAGGTCCGCATTCCGACCATTCAAAAGGCGTTCGATCTCGAATCCCTCGAATGGGTTTCGGTCACGAACAACCAGGGCCTGTCCGACATCGCACGCGTTCGTCGCAAGTTGGAGGACGGCACCTACGACCTCGCGTGGATCGTGACGAAGTTCGCGCCCCACTCGGTAAGCGGTGGGCTCTGGAAAGTCCGTACGAAGTGCAACTACTCGAACACGGGGTACGGTTTGGTCCGCCTCGCGGAAGCCTACATCGGGAACCGCGACAACGTCCGGTCGATCTCTGCCTGAGGCGAGTGATGGGGGCGCCGGGGATCGAACCCGGGACCAACAGATTAAAAGTCTGCTGCTCTACCGGCTGAGCTACGCCCCCTAGGTGGGGGCGTGAAAGTAGCACGGATCCCGGCGCGCATCAGGTCGTCCCGAGGACGTCCCCGAGCAACGCGTGAAAACGCGCGAGCCCGTCTTCGTGCACCGGGAGATGCGGCCTCGGACGCCAGAGCCGCGATGCGATCCCCCGCTGCACGGAGAGAATCGCGGCTTCGTCCTCCATCTCGACACGGTGGAGATCCCCGCCCGCGCCGCCCCCGCGTACGCAACCCGGGAACATGTAGGGAATAAACCGAATCCGCGTCCGAGTGGGCGATTCGGGAATCACCACGTTGACCGAAACACCCCATGGGTAGACGTTCAACATGAGATTCGGCCACAGCCACCACCACCACGCCGCGACGCGCAGCCCGTGGTCCGGGTGTCCTTCGGGCGGGTCGAACGCGGGCTCCCCTTCCGCCGCGACGCCGATCTGCAGCGTCGACCGTGCGAACGTCGCGTAGCGATAGCGTTCGAACGCCAACGTCGCGTCGAGACCTCCGTGGAGGAACGGGATGTGGAGGCCTTCGAGGTAGTTGTCGACGTAGAGGACCCAGGACGCGTCCACGACGTATTCCGAAACACGCGCATCGTCGCGACGCAGATCGGCGAGAGGCAGATGACCGCATCGCGCGAGAAACGGTTCGAGCCAGTCTCCGACGTCCCAGCCCGGATCGACCGCGGCGAACCACCAGGGTGCGGACTCGTGGGACGGGAACTTTCGGAGTGCGTCGCCGTCCCCGGGGAAACCCGCGGACTCGACGAAGGGCTGTCCGAGGCAGGTACCGTTCGCATCGAAACGACGCGCGTGATACGGACACGCGAGTTTCGAAGCACAGCCGCGCCCCGCTCCGACGGCGTGCCCGCGATGAGAACAGGCGTTCAGAAACGTCCGGAGCGTTCCGTCCGTTCCACGCCATGCGAGAATCGGCTCGTCGAGCCATCCGGGGAGCAGGAGGCTCGCTTCGAAGGACCCCGGTGCGGACAACGCTTCGAGATCGCCCATCCACTGCCATGAACGCGCGAACAGGCGCTCCCTCATCGAAGAGAAAGCGCCCGTGTCGAGGAAAATCCTCGGATCCGCTTGACCGGAATGTCCGTCCACGCGCGGTCGATCCGTTCTAGATCTGCATGATCTCTTCGGACTTCTTCTTGAAGAGGTCGTCGATGCGCTTTTCCATGTCCTTGTGCAGGTCGTTCACCTGCTTGTCGAACTTGGTGCGCGCATCTTCCGTCACCGTCTTCTCCGCGAGGGCGCTCTCGACCTTCTTCAAGTAGTCGCGACGCGCATTGCGCAACTGGACGCGCTGCTGCTCGCAGATCGACTTCACGTGGGCGACGAGTTGCTTGCGGCGCTCTTCGGTGAGAGGCGGAAGATTGATCCGGATCGTCTTGCCGTCGCTGTTCGGCATCACGCCGAGATCGGAAGCGGCGATTCCGCGTTCGATGTCCTTCAGCGTGCTGCCGTCGAAGGGCTTGATCGCGATCGTCCGCGCGTCGGGCGTCGAGATCTGCGCGACGTTCTTGAGCGGCTGACCGGACCCGTACACCTCGACCCGGATGTGTTCGACGAGACCGGGAGTCGCACGCCCCGTGCGGATGCCTTTGAGCTCCGCGTCGAGGTAGTCGACCGCCTTCTGCATCTTCTCGCGCACTTCCTTGAGCACGGCGTCCGTGTTGAACGGAACTGGGGGCATGGGAGGCTCCTGGACGGCTGTCAGCCGTGGACGATGGTACCGACCCGCTGACCTTCGAGGATCCGGACGAGGTTCGTCGGATCGTTCATATTGAACACGACCAACGGCACGTCGTTTTCCATGCACATGGTGATGGCCGTACGGTCCATCACGTTCAAGTGCTTGTTGATCACGTCCATGTACGTGATGTGATCGAACGCGGACGCGTCGTCGTGCTTGCGCGGATCACGGTCGTAGACGCCGTCGACCTTCGTGGCCTTGAGCACCACTTCCGCGCCGAGTTCGTTCGCACGCAGAGCGGCCGCCGTATCCGTCGTCACGTAGGGAGCGCCCGTCCCGCAAGCGAGGATCACGACGCGTCCCTTTTCCAAATGCCGCAGGGCGCGACGTCGGATGAACGGTTCGGCGACCTCGCTGATGGTGACGGCGGACAAGACGCGCGTCGGGATCCCGCGACTCTCGAGCACGTCCTGCAGCGCCATCGCGTTGATGGCCGTGCCGAGCATGCCCATGTAGTCGGCGGTCGCGCGGTTGATGCCGAGTTGGGACAGCGTGGCTCCGCGGATCATGTTGCCGCCGCCGATGACGATCGCCGTCTCGACGCCACGCTTCACGCACACCGCGATGAGATCCGCGGCGCGGGAAACCGCATCGACGTCGATCCCCTGTCCCCCGGGGGCGCAAAGAGATTCGCCCGAAAGTTTCAGGAGAACACGGCGGAAGGGACCGATCCCCTTCCGCCCGGAGCCCGTCGGACGATCAGCCACCGATCTGGAACCGCTCGAAGCGGACCACCTTGGCCGTCGTCCCCGCCGCCTTCGCGGCGCCGTCGAGCAACTTGCCCACGGTGATTTCGTTGTCGAGGCAGTAGGGCTGCTCGAGCAGGGCGCGATCCTTCAGGAACTTGTCGACCTGCCCCGCGATCATCTTTTCGATGATGGCGGCGGGCTTGCCCGACTCGGCGGCGCGCTTCACGAAGATTTCCTTCTCGGCTTCGATCGCGGCTTCGGAAATGCCGGTGCGATCGACGGCGAGCGGAATCGGGTCGTTGGCGACGACGTGAAGGGCGATGTCCTTCAGCGTCGGCGAAAGTTCCGCCGACTTCGCGGCGTCGCCGTCGGCCTGCACGATGGCGCAGGTGCGGCCGTCGTGGTGGCGATAACCACCGACGATGCCTCCGAGGCGCACGACCTTCTTGACGGCGAGGTTTTCGCCGACGGTCGCGACGAAGTTCGTCACGAGATCCGCGACGGTGCCGCCGTCGGCCGGCAACGCGAGGAGCGCGGCGACGTCGGAGCAGCCTTCGGGCAACTGCCACGCCTTCTCGAGACACGTGGCGAGCAGGTGTTGGAACTTCTCGTTCTTCGCGGCGAAGTCGGTCTCGCAGGACACGAGCACGGCCGCACCGCCGCGACCGCCTTCACCGATCTTGATCGCGACGAGCCCCTGCTGGGTTTCGCGGTCGGCGCGCTTCGCCGCCTTCGTCTTGCCGCGCTCCTTGAGGATCTTGATGGCCTGTTCGATGTCGCCGCCCGATTCGACGAGCGCGTTGCGGCACTCCATCATCGGGGCGTCGGTGCGATCACGGAGTTCCTTGACTTGAGCTGCGGTGACGGGAGTCGACATGAGGTGGGGTTCTCGAAGGGGGTCCGGATGTTGAGGAGCGCCGGCCCGGTCGGGGCCGGCGCTTTGTGCCGACGATCGAGGCCGCCCCCGCGAACGGGGTCGGCCCGAAACTCATTCCGCCGCGGGCTTGTCGCCCTCGGGCGGAGTTTCCTTGGCCTTGTCCTGACGGTACTTGGCCGCGGCTTCCTTGACGGCCTGATTCTGCGCTTCGCGCTCGGCGGCGCGACGCTTGGCCTCTTCGCGGCCGCGGCGATCTTCCGCGGCGCGACGGGCCGATTCTTCCTCGCGACGCTTCTCTTCCTCCATGAGGAACTGAGCGTGGGCGGTGGAACCCGAAGCGACGGATTCCGTCAGTTTCGCGAGAATCACGCCGATCGAACGCATCGCGTCGTCGTTCGCCGGAATCGGGATGTCGACTTCCGTCGGATCACAATCGGTGTCGAGGATCGCCACGGTCGGGATGCCGAGCTTCGAGGCTTCCTTGACCGCGTTGTGTTCCTTCTTCGGGTCGATGATGACGAGCGCGCCCGGAAGCTTGTCGAGGCTGCGCAGACCATCGAGGTTGCGGAAGATCTTGCGCTTTTCGCGCATGAGGGCCGCCATCGCCTTCTTGGAGAGGCCCGAGAGGGACGCACCCTTCGCTTCCATCGTCTCGAGCTCTTCGAGACGCGCGAGGCGCTGACGGACCGTCGTGAAGTTCGTGAGAGTGCCACCGAGCCAGCGCTCGGCGACGAACGGCATCGACACCTTGCGCGCCGACTCGGTCACGAGTTGCTGGGCCTGACGCTTCGTGCCGACGAAGAGCACCTGCTGCCCTTCCGCGGCGAGGCGGTGGAGGAACGACGTGGCCTTGATGAGGCCGCGGAGCGTTTCCTTCAGGTTGATGATGTGGATCTGATTGCGGCGGCCGAAGATGTACGGCTTCATCTTCGGATTCCAACGCGACGCGCGGCATCCGAAGTGCACACCCGCTTCGAGGAGATCCTTGACGGGGACGGTAAGCATGAGCGTTCTCCCGACCGGTCCGCCTGGTGGGATCCTTACAAGCGAGGATCCCGCGGACGCCGGTAGGTTTGGGGTTACGATCCCGCTCCCCACGACCCCATGGTCGCGACGAGAACGGGCCGGAACCTTACGTTCGGCCCTTCCGCGCTACAAGCCCGAACCGGGTGCTAACCTTCACCGCATGGCAGGTTTCGAGATTGCGATGTTCGCCGGGGAACCTTCGGGGGATCTCCATGCCGCGGCCGTCCTCGGGCGTCTCAAAGCCCGTCGTCCCGACCTCCACGCTTTCGGATTCGGCGGCCCGAAAATGGCCGAGGCCGGGTTCGAACTGAACGAAGATCTCGCCTCCGAGGCCATCATGGGGATCTTCCCCGTGATTGCCGCAGCCCCAAAGCTGATAAGGGTTTACAGAAATGCCCTGCGGCTCTTCCGGGAACGCCGACCCAAGCTGGCCGTGTTCGTCGACTACCCCGGACTCAACATGCGGTTGGCGGCGGCGGCGAAGGAGATGGGGATCCGAACGGTCGGCTACATCGCGCCGCAGGTGTGGGCCTGGGGCCCTTGGCGCACCCGCCGAGTCGCCCGAGTGTATGACGAACTCCTGACGATTCTTCCGTTCGAAGCGCGGCATTTCGCTTCGGCCGGGCTGCGGACCCGGTTCACGGGCCACCCCATGACCGACCACGTGACCTCGCGCTCCCCCGACGCCCCGTTCATCGCCGAACTTCGACGCGGAGCCGCCGGCCCCCTCATCGGCGTGTTTCCGGGAAGCCGTCCGCACGTGATTCGTTCCCTCGCCCCGGTGCTCGCCGGGGCGTTGCGACGCCTCGATGGCGTCTCGGGCATCCGCCCCCCGCGCATCGTGGTCGGACTCGCCGACGACCGTCACGTCACGGCCGCACGCGACGCGTTCGGCGCGTTCCCCGACGTGCGCATCGTCGCGGGCAAGACGACGGACGTCATCCGCGCTTCGGACGTGTGCCTCGCCACGTCCGGGACGGTGACGCTCGAGATCGCGACGGTCGGCAAGCCGTTCGTGATCGCCTACCGCGTCAGCCCGCCGGTCCATCTTCTCGGACGTCTCCTCGTCACCGTTCCGCACGTGGGATTGGTCAATCTCGTCGCGGGACGCTCCGTCGTACCCGAGCACGTCGGATCGTTCGGGCTCGAAGCGGGAGTCGCGCGCGACCTCTCCGATTTGCTGACGAAAGACGACGTCCGTTCGAATCAGTTGGAAGGTCTGCGACGCGTTCGGGAAGAACTGCACGCCCCGGGTGCCTATGATCGCGCCGCCGACGCGATTCTCGACGCGCTGCCCGGCTAACTTCCGGTCGCGGCCGGAACGAGATTCTTCTCGCCGTATTCGATCGACGTGTTGACGCGGAGAATTTCCTCCTTGCCCACCTCGCCCCGGATCATCTGCGCGGTCAACAATCCCATCTCGATCGAGTGATCGGCGTTGTTGTAGCGGAAGGTCCCGCCGCGCCCGACGATGGCGAGCCGCGGAAGCGAAGCGACGTAATCCTTCATCGACTGGAGTCGGTCCGCATAGCCGAGGCTGTAGACCGGATAGGCTTCACGCGCCTTCACCGCGAAGCCACCGATGACCCGCTCCTTCGTCAGAAGTCCGAGGGACGCGAGCTCGCGAACCGACCGCGCGACGAGATCGCTTTCGGACATCGACCAAACCGCATCGCCTTCGCTGCAGAAATACTCGAGGACCACCGACGTTTTCGAAGCGTCGGGGACCATATCGGGGCTCCAATTTTTGGGCTCGTGGAAGCGCGCGAACCCGAGTCCTTCGTCGTGGCAGTAGACCCACGTGTCGGAAGTGAGCCGCGGCATGTCCAACATCAGATTGACGCAGACCACCGAGCGGAATTCCAACGAAGCGGCCGAAGCGACGACCGACTCCGGAGGACGCGGGTGCACCAGTTTGCCGACCAACGCCGGAAGCGCGACCGTGGACACGACGTAATCCGCCGCTTCTTCGACCACGGCGCCGCCGACACGCCAACGCACCTTCGGGCGAAGCGGATCGGAAACGTCGACGCGTTCGACGTTCGCCCCGAGGATCACTCGGTTCTCGGGCTCAGAAAGGATATCTTCGCGAAGTCGCTCGCAGATATCGGAATACCCGCGCCGCGGATAGAGGAACGTTTCGATCAGCGACTGAGCTTTCGCTCGGGGGCGCAGAAGCGCGTTCGACAACGCGGTCCAGATCGAGAGCCCCTTCGAACGCTGCGAGACCCAGTCGGCGGACATTTCGGAGCAGGGACGCCCCCACACCTTTTCGCTGTAGCGACGGAAGAACATGTCGTAGAGCCGATCGCCGAACTGGCTGCGGAACGCGTCCCGCATCGTGACCGGCCGACCGCCGCCGAAAAGATCCGCGAGGCGCGTTCGACCCCAATCGACGAGGCAAGCGGCGCTGGTGACGACACCCGCGGTACGAAGGACGTTGCCGACGGTGATGGGGAAATCGAACCATTTGCCGCCGAACAGGATGCGGCTCGTTCGTTCGACCGTGACGAGCCGCCCGCGCATCAGATTACGGAACCACGCGTCGAGCGCGGGATTCTTCGTAAACCAACGATGTCCACCCAAGTCGAACCTGAATCCGTCTCGCTCGATCGTCCGCGACAGCCCGCCGATGAATGATTCGCGGTCCACCACGGTGACGCGATAACCGGTACGCGCCAATTCATGCGCGCACGTCAGCCCGCCTGGGCCGGCGCCGAGCACGATCACGTGTTGAGGTTCTCGCGGAGTCGGGGTCATGTCCGTTGAAAAGGGTATCGGAGGGCGGACTCGGAAGCCACGTTACTTCCATGAAACATGCGCGACGACGCGCCAATCGATCACGCGACGATGCGTCCCGCGCGATCACGCGGAGTCGGCGCGGCGAAATTTCAGATCCGAAACGAGGTTGTAGACGCGCGAAATCGTCGCGCCGACGACGTAGCCGGTGACGAACGCCCATCCCGCGCCGATGAAACTGCCGCCGAAGGTCACGTCGTAGCCCGGGAAGTACCACCCGAGCAGCTTGAGATGCGCACCGATGTTCTCTCCACCACGCAGCACGAGAATGTTCGTGGCCGCGAAAAGGCCCAAACCGGAAAGAACTCCGAGCGTCAGACCGAGGATGCGGGCATTCAGCCGTCGCAGCGTCGCCTCCAACAGCCGTTCCGATTCGACCTGATCGGTGATGACGTCGTAGGGCGAGCGCATCAGCCGATCTCGTCGAGCGCGTGCCGGCGGAAGAACGTGTCCCTCTCGCGCAGCGCCCTCCAGAGAACGATCCGCAACGCACGATTGCGGCACCACGCCACGCACGCGCCGAACGCGGCGCCCATCAAGGCGACGTCGACGACACCGACGACCAAGCCGAGTCCCTCCGTATCGAACCCGGGCAGGTAATGAACGAGAAGGCCGAAAAGCCGTTGCACCTCTTCCGGTGGCGTCCCGAAGACGTGACGCATGACCACGAAAGTCATGACCAGCCCCGAAGCCGCCGCGAAACCCGCCGCCGTCGCCGCGGGATCGAAATGGGTGAAGGTTCGCCGGATCGCCGCGCGACGTCGTGACTCGAGGTCACGGAGGATCGCGACGGGTTCAGCCAAGGCGACTCGCTCCGGACGCCGAAGGAGCGGTTGTCCGAAGCCAAGCCCCCGCCGAGGAAGCGACGATGCACGCGACGGTGAACAGGGCGAACGACACGGCGTCCGCCGGATACCGCGACGCGGACTCCACGAACACACGCGGCGCGATGGGGCCCATCGATCCCACGAAATGAATGAGGGGGATCGGTGCCATCACGGCCACGCCCCATCGCCACGGACGCCGAGGGTCGCGCCAGCCCGACCACGCCGCCACCGCGAGAAGAAGCGGCAAGGCGACGTTCAAGAAAACGTAAACGCCCTCGGGACGCGAATCGCTCGCGACGAGCCCCACGGCAATCCACACACCGGCGCCGATGGCGGCGACGACAAAGGTGCGTGTGACGGCGTGTATGGCGCTCATGGGAGAGGAAATGGTACACCAATCCGTCCCTGCGTGTGGTAGACCTTTCGGGACAATGGGTTGCTTCCTGATCGACGGCGGAACCTGGAACAATCGGCGCGGTTACGGCCGATTCACGCGAGGCGTCGTCGAAGCCTTGGGGCGGGTTCCTTCCGGGCATACATGGAGGCTTCTCGTCGCGACGTCCGATCCTCCACTCCCGCTGCCACCCGCCCCGATCGAAGTCGTTCGGGTCGACGTCGACGTCGCGCCGGGGGCCGCCGCCACCGCATCCGGAAGCCGTTCCCTCCGCGACTTATGGCGATTTCGCTCGGCGGCGCGCCGGAGCGGAGCCGACGGGATCTTCTTCCCGACCGTCTACTCGTGGTTCCCCTCGGGATTGCCGTCGATCACGGTCATCCACGACACCATTCCCGAGTCGCTCCCGCATCTCGTCTTTCCCAACCCGGCGGGTCGCCTCCTATGGACATTGAAGACCCGGGCCGCAGTGGCGGGCGCGTCGGAGATCGTCACCGTTTCGGAGTCCGCCCGAAAAGACGTCGCCCGGAGATTCGGCCGACCGCCGGAGTCCTTGACCGTCGTCGGGGAGGGCTTCGACCCGACGGTTTTCCATCCGCGCCGTGACCCGCGCGTGAAGGCGGAATGGCGGCGCCGCACGGGACTTCGAGACGACGGCCTGCTCCTCACCACCGTCGGCGGACTCGGCCCCCACAAGAACCTCGGGGTCGCCATCCGCGCTTGCGCACGTCTCAAGGCCGAAGGCACACCGATCGCATTGGTCATCGCCGGCGGCGGTGTCGGCGACCACTTCCATTCGGAGGCACGATCGCTCGCCGAACTCGCCGAAACGTCCGGAGTCGCCCGCAACACGCATTTCACGGGTTATCTGCCGGACGGCGAACTCGGCGATCTGTTGCGCGCGGCCGACGCTCTGCTTTTCCCGTCGCTCCTCGAGGGCTTCGGACTCCCGGCTCTCGAAGCCTTGGCGTGCGGAACTCCCGTCGTGTCCTCCGGGCGCGGAGCGCTTCGCGAGGTCACGGGGCCGCTCGCCGTGGAAGCCGATCCTTCGGACATTCCGGCGTTCGTCGCCGCGATTCGACGCGCCGTCGATCCGGAGCACGCCGCGAGAATCGTCGTCGACGGACCGTCACGCGCCGCCACCTTCACATGGGACGCTTCCGCACGCGCGCTTCTCCCTCTCTTCGACGAACTCGCACGGAAATGAACTTCGGCGCGCACCTTACGGCGAAAGAGGTCGCACGGGACGGTATTCTTTCCGCATGAGCACGTCTTGGCCTTCACGCGTCGCGCGCCACTTGCGGCTGTCGCGGAAAGCCGATGCCGACACCCCCATCGGGTCGCCGCCGTTTCTCATCGTGTTCATCAACTCCGTCTGCAATCTCGCGTGCGAGCACTGCTTCTATTGGAAGAGTCTCAATCGCCCGGACGATCTCGAATACGCGGATTTCGATCGACTCACGTCCGAACTCGGACAGATCGAGAACCTCAATATTTCCGGCGGCGAACCGTTTCTCCGTCCCGACTTCGCGGAAATCGTCGGCCTCTTCGTCCGGCGAAACGGCGCACGCAGCGTCTACGTTCCCACGAACGGATGGTTCACCGACAAGACGGTCGCCGCCGTCGAAGGCGTGCTCGGAGAATCGACGCTCGATCGCATCGTGATCGAATTGTCGCTCGACGGACTTCCCGATCGTCACGACCGCTTTCGCGGTCGCGACGGGTCTTTCGCGAAGGCGATGGAGACGCACGACGCTCTCGAGAAGTTGCAACGGGTCGATCCCCGTGTGCGCATCCACGCGATCACCACCGTGACCTCGGACAATTTGCCCGACGTCGTTCCGCTCACCGAGTACCTTCATCGCCGCTGCGGCGCGATGGAACATCACAATCTCGCGATCATTCGCGGAGATCGGTTGAACCCATCGTTGACGGGGCCGGATCGAACCGCCTACGACGTCGCGTGGAGGAAGCTGCGCGCCGTGTGGTCCGATCGGGAAACGGGGCGCTTCGGCGGCGTCGTGGATCCGATGCTCCACCATGCGAAGCTCAGGACCCTCGACGCGCGGACGCAGGTCGTTCCCTGCACGGCGGGCCGTATGACGGGAGTCGTCCACGCGAACGGCGACATCGGACTTTGTGAAACCCTTCCGACGGTCGGCAACATCCGAAAGGACGGCGGATTTCGAAACGTCTGGCACGGCGAAGCCGCGAGGGCGCAGCGCGCCTCCATCGCCCGCAAAGACTGTTGGTGCACCAACGAAGTGTTCCTTTGGCCGAGTTTCACGTTCTCCCCGAAGCACCTCGCGGCGACCTTCATCGCGTCGCGTGCTTGGAGCGTCTGAGGACACGCCGTGGAAACCCGCCATCGGACCACCGTGGATCTCGTGATCCCGGTCCTCAACGAGGCCCACGTTCTCGAGCGAAGCGTCGCCACGATCCGCGACTACCTCGCCCGCCGTTTTCCCTACGCGTGCGGCATCGTGATCGCCGACAACGGATCGACCGACGGCACATTGGAGGTCGCTCGAAGACTTGAAGCCTCCCATCCCGAGGTGCGGGTCTCCTACCTACCCGTTCGGGGTCGTGGGCGCGCGTTGCGAAAAGCCTGGTCCGAGAGCACCGCCGACGTATGTGCCTACACCGACGTCGACCTCTCGACCGATCTCGAACATTTGCGCGACATCGTCGATGCGATCGCGATCGACGGATTCGACGTGGCGACGGGGTCGAGGTTGCTTCCCCAATCACGGACGACGCGCGGCATCAAACGAGAATTCATCTCTCGTTCCTACAATCTGTTCGTGAAGATCATGCTGAAGACCTCCTTCAGCGACGCGCAGTGCGGGTTCAAGGCGGTGAGCCGCCGCGTCATCGAGCAGGTGATGCCCGACGTTCGCGACGATTCGTGGTTCTTCGACACCGAGTTGCTCGCCGTGTCCGAGAAGCGCGGCTACCGCATCAAGGACGTTCCGGTGCGGTGGGTGGACGACGACGACAGTCGGGTCAAAATCTTGGCGACGGCCCTCGAAGATATTCGCGGAGTTCTTCGGGTTCGCCGCTTCCTTCGTCACGAGGCTTCCGCGACCCACGAGACCGCACGATGAGGGTGGTCTTCGTGAATCCGTTCCAGATGCGCCCGATCGGACGCAAGGGACGCATCTACAACCGAACGTGGACTCCGTTGGAACTCGCGAACGGCGCCGCACTGTTTCGAGACGCCGGGCATTCCGTGTCGATCGTCGACGCGAACGCCGAGCAACTCGACCCGGCGGCGACGGCCGCGCGTTGCGCGGGTTCCGACCTCGCATTCGTGACGTCGACGAGCCTCGACCGATGGCAATGCCCGCACCTCGACCTCGGGCCGTTTCTCGACACGGTCGCGGCCGTCGGTGCCGTTGTCGGTCGGGTGGTCGTCTGCGGCAGCCATGGCACGGTGCGACCGAAGGAAATCCTTCGAATGACCCGCGCGGCGGGACTGATCCTCGGCGAACCCGAGGGCGTCTTCGCCGCATGGGCGAAGGGCGCGGATCCGCTGTCCCTCCCCTCGACGGCGTGGCGTCGCGACGACGAGGTCGTCGTCAATCCCCGAGGCCCCGGGGTGAAGATGGACGATCTTCCACTTCCCGCCCTCGATCTTCTTCCGATGCACCTCTACTCCTACGAGGTGATGGGCGATCGCTTCACGCTTTTCGAACTTTCCCGCGGTTGCGCGTCGGAATGCACGTTCTGCCTGCTCGACACCTACGGAACGGGCGTCCGACGGAGGAGCCCGGAGCGTCTGCTTCGCGAAATCGACGTGGCCGTCGCCGAACACGGCGTCCGCAACGCCTATTTCATCGATCTCGAATTCACGGTTCTCCGCAAGCAAGTCGTCGAAGTGTGCGAAGGGTTGATCGCTCGCGGCAATCCACTGAAATGGTGTTGCCAAACGCGCTTCGATTTGGTGGACGCCGAACTGCTCGCGCTGATGAAGCGGGCGGGCTGCACGTTGATCCACTACGGCGTCGAAGCGGGAAGCGATGTGCGACTCGCCTCGGTGAACAAAGGGATCGACATGGCGGCGATCCGGCGCGGGATGCGCCTTACGAAGGAAGCGGGGATCCGTACCGCGTGCTTCTTCATGATCGGATTCCCCGAGTCGGATGAATCCGACATGCGGGACATCGAAGCGTTCGCCCGTGAACTCGCTCCCGACTACCCACTCTTCCACATCGCCGCTCCGTATCCGGGAACGGCACTCCACGATCAGGTCGTCGCCGATCCGTCGTTGCGATTCTCCGACGAGACGCTCTTTCCGGAAGCGGTCGAGGGACGATTCACGCTCCACGATTGGAAGCGCATGACGCGACGCGCCTACCTTCGCTATTACGCGCGTCCCGGCTACGTCGCGGGCCGATTGGTCAAAGGCGACATCGGCGCACTTTGGCGACAGGCGAAGCTCTTTTGGAATCTCGTGGGCGCCTGAGCGCCGGACGATACGATCCGCCCATGCGCGTCCTTCTGCGAACGTTGCTGCCGTTTCTGCTCGCCGCCGCGGTGTGGGGGCAATCGGACACGACGACGCGTCCACAAGTTCCGGGCGGCATTTGGCATCCTGCGGCCGACAGTCTCGCGGCGGTACCGACGTCGGCATGGCTCGGCCCCGAAGGACTCGGAGCGTGGGCCCGTCGGTTCGCCGGGCGCGGGCTCGCGGAAGATGGTCCGGCCCTCTTCGTCGGTGCGATGGTGACGCTGTTCATCGTGTTGCGAGGATTCGGGAACCGTCGTCGCGGATGGCTCGTCGCGGCGTGGCTGCTCGCACCCGCGATTCCCCTCGTCGGACTCGTTCCATTTCAAACGGTGACGACGGAAACCGAACGTGCCGGGTTCACCCTCGCCTTCACGGTTCTATGGGCCGTGACCGCAGCGTGGGCGTTCCTCTCATGGAAGACCGCCGACTCCGTCGCGCCATCGGGCTTCCGCAACCCCTTCCCGACGAAAGTCACCCACACGGGAGCGATCTTGGCGATGGTCGGGGCACTGGCGGTGACGGCCGTACGCGTGCCGGACGATTGCGGCGTCTACTCCAATCTCGGAGCACAACGTTGGGTGGAGACGGGCACTCTGCCCTACGGAGACGCCGCGCTTCGCGGCGGAGCGGCCGCGACCTACGGACCCGTTCTCTACGCCCTCCACGCGGGCGTCCAAGCGGCGACCCTCGGCGACGAGGCGTTCCCCAACGCCCCGGACGCACGCCCCCTCGATCGGTCCTACCGACGACCGCCGATGTTCACGACGAAGATCGTCGCCGCCCTCGCCCTCGTCGGCGCCTGCATCGGGTTGTGGTGGACGGCATCGCGCATGGCGGATGCCGGCACCGCATCGGTCTGCGTGGTGCTGTTCGCCGCGAGTCCCTACGTACTCGGACTCGGCGGCAAGGATGCGACGATCTGCGGCGTCGGCTACGTGTCCCACCTCGTGCCCGCGGCATTCGTAGCGGGTGCCATGGCATGCATGACCCGCCCCGCGATCGGAGGTTCTCTCCTCGCCGCGGGCGCGGCGACCGTTTACTGGCCCGCGTTCCTCGCCCCACTCTTCCTCGGTGCCCATCGACGCGCATCGACGAATGCGGCGACACGATTCTTCGCGGCCTTCGCGACGACGGGATTGCTCATCGCCGCTTGGGTGATGACGAACACGCGCGTCGCCGCGCATGAAAACGCCGTCGCCCTTTTCTTCAAATCAACGCTCGAACACCAGGAAGGCGCGGATCAGTACGGATCCAGTCCCTTCTCTTTTTGGGGGGTCCACCCCGACTGGGCGTCGGTCTTGCACCGCCCGCTGATCCAGTTCGGAGGCTCGCTTTCCAAACCGACGTTCCTCCTCGTTCTCGCAGTGTCGATCGGCGGGTGGTTCGTCGGACGACGATCCCGTACGGCACGCGTCTGCGCCTGCGCCGCCGCGATCGCCTGCGTCGTTCAACTGTGGAAAACGCATGCGGGTGGGACCTACGTCGAGTGGGCCCTACCTCCGTTGCTGGTTGCGCTCTTCGCCGACCGCGGTGACGCGACGGAGCCACGCGCGTGAGGCTCACCGTGTCGCGACGCTTCGCACTGCTCGCGGTGGCGACGGCCTTCGCGACGCTCCTCCCACGCCTCTCATGGCTGTGGCCGTGTCCGTCGTCGCATCTACCGCCGTGGGTGGCGCACGGCATCGTCGCTCCGGTGATGGGGTTGATTCTCACCGCCGCGTTGCTGGCTCCCGGCTGCGCCTTCGCTCGGTGGTGGGGCGTCCGCGGCACGATCGCTCATCGACTGGCGGCATCCGGACTCTTCGCGTCGCTTTGGGCGATTACGGGCGGAGTGGCCTCGGGCCTTTTCCTTTCCCGTTTCGACGGATCGTCGCGTGCCCTCTTCGAGACGTCGTTCGCGCTCGTGCCCGTCGTCGCCGCGTGGTGGACATCGCGTTCGGACGACGACACGCTCGACGTCAAGCACGCACTTCCCTATCTCGTTCCGATCGTGTTCATTCCCGTCGCATGGGGCGCGGCGTTGTTCGCACGCGAGTTCACATCGGACGGTCTCGAGTCCTATGTTCTCGGTCGCGCACTCGATGTCGATCCCTTTCCGACGTTTCTCACCCCGAGCGGCGGCGCGGGACTCGGCTCGGGGGGATACCTGCAGGCCTATCTCATCCACGCGCATTTCCCGTTCTTGGCCGACACCGAGACGGTGGCCCGCTGGCTCGCCGTCACCGCAAGCCCGATCCTCGTCGCGTCGATCGTCGACGCCGTCGAGCGAGACGATGTCGCGCCCGACCCGTGGACGTGCGCCGCGGCTGTTACGACGGGTATCGCCATTCTCGGGCTGCACGCCACCTTCGATCCGCATCTCGCCGACCCCGCCTCTCCCGCCGCGTGGGATGTCCCGGCCACCGCCCTGCTCGTCGCGCTTGCGGCACGACTCCGCGTCGGCGATTTGAGGATGGTCGCACTGCTCGCCGCACTGACCGCGCTCGCGCGTCCGTCGGGGCCGCTGATCGCGGTCTCGATCGGCATCACGGCATGGCTCACCTCTCCGACGGAACGGCGCATGTGGATCACACGCGTCGTCGTCGCCGTCGCGACCGCGATGCTCACGGTCTTCGTCGTCGAACGGCTCCTTCTGCCGATGTTCCGACCGGGCTCCGAGGGGTACTTGGCGAGCGGTGGTCTCTTGAAGCGCCTTCGCGCCGTTACGTGGGACGGACAGCACCGATGGTGGTGGATCCTCGCGGCCTCAGGAGGCGCGTTTCTCCCGGCCCTTGCGGCCATCCTGCGTCCCGTCCACGCGCGGGCGCGCACCTTCGCGATCGCCGGACTCGCGACGGGCCTCTTTTTCACGCTGACACGCGGCTTCGCCCCGCACCACGTGATGCCCGCCGTGGCACTCCTCGCCGTCGCAGCCGCCTACCAAGTCGGCGCGTCGACGTCGGCCAAAGGTTTGGCCGTCGTGGGATTGGTGGCGGCGGGTTACGCCGCTTGGCCGTCGGCGATCGCGGCTCCTTCGCCCGCTCGAAATCTCGGAGCCCACATCGCCGTCCACCCGACGTTCCTCGACGCGGCGCGTGCTCGACCCGCGTGGGCGCGTCCGTACCCGCGGCGCGAAGGGTTCAGTGCGTTCGCGGATGGCCGCGGGACGTTGCTCTCCGGCGCGGGCATCGCCGATTGGCGCGCCGTCGCGGACGCGATGGCTCCCCTCGTGCGCCTTCCATTTGAACCGGTGGACGAAGGGTCGCCACGCGCGAACGTCGTCGGCCTGATGCCGATCGTTGCGGCGGTCTACGCTCACGTCGCGATCCCGGACGAGACGACCATCGGCATCGGCCCGGAGGGTCGCCTCGTTCCCCATCCCTCACGCGGATCGTGGACGCGCGCGCCCTCGAACCCGCCGCCGACGTCTCCTCTCCTGCGTATTCCGCACCATGCTCTTTTCCCGACCAACGAGCCTCGCGTCGGAGTGGACTGCGACGTGGACTTCGGGATGTTGAAAAAGCGACTTCTCGGATCATGACCCCGATCGACGACCTCCCGTGGCGCGGAGAGCGCCGATGGAACCTCGCGGCGACCGTCCTCGTCGGCGGTGCGTCGGCGTTCTGGATCCTGACCGACTTCACGCACCCCGTATCCGCCATGATCTATCACTGGCCGATTCTTCTGCTCGGAGCGTGGATCGGCATGGATGCTTGGTCGGCGCGACACACCGTTTACGGACGACTTTGGAATCTGATGCACGGTGTCGCGCTCGCTCTGACGGCCGGACGATTCTTCAACCAATGGCCTTTCTCCGGGCACGCGCTTCTCGGTGCGTGGTGGGCTGCGGCACCGCTTTCGCGCCCGTTGCGCATCGCATCCTTGGCGATGATCCCCTTTTCAGCCGTGACCAAGGCCGTCCTCGAAGAGCCGATCTCGGACGCATGGACCGGAGCCCTCGTCGGAGTTGCACTCTCCATCGTGACGAGATGGTTGACTCCGCGTACGAACAAACCCGTGGAGCGTGCGACCTGAGCGCACCTCGATGGAAGATCAGGCGCGGCGCGGAGCCGTCAACGTCCCGACGGCGAACCCGACGGTTCCGTAGATGTAGAACATCCACTGAAATGCGATGCCGGCGATCGCGAGCGACCAACCACCGACACGCCACAGAAGAGCGAAGAATCGTCTGTTGACGTAGACGATTCCGGCGAGCGCGACGACGAGAAGCGCCACCATCGTTCCACGATGGACGGGAAGCGCCGCGGCGGCGATCGCCGCCCCCACGGCGAGCAACGCGAGAACTCCGCACACGCGCTGCGACGGCGACACGTTCAACGCACGATCGCCGCGTCGACGACCGACGAGCATACGGGCCCAAGGGATCGCACGACGCATCACGTCGACGCGCAACACGTCGACGAAGGTCCACGCCTTCAAATGGGTGACCTGAATGGATGGATCGAGGAGGATGCGACATCCCGCATCACGAAGGCGGTATCCGAGGTCGATGTCTTCGACGCTCGGCGTCGAAAATCGTGCGGCGTCGAATCCCGACACGCGGTCGAACGCGGCCCGTCGCACGGCGCCGCAGCCGGCCCAGAATGTCTCGGCGTCTGAATGTCCGCATTGATGCGTGTGGTGATGAAGCAGATTTCTCCAGCGTGACAACAGAGTGGGATGGGAAGGATCCGCGTCGTAGGCACCGAACACCGCGTCGAGATCGGGATGCGCGAAGAGGTGGGCGGAAAGTCGATCGACGGTGTCGGCGCGGACGACGACGTCGGCATCCACGAAGACGACGATCGGGTGTCGGGCCGCACGCACCCCGTCGTTGCGGGCGGCACCGGGGCCTCCGTTCACCGGGCGCCGAAGCATCCGTGCTCCGTCGGGGAGTTCGATCGTCAATCCCCCCGGCGTGGCGTCGTCGACGAGAATCAGTTCGTGTCCGGATAAAAGCGCCGACTCAAGCGCCACGAGGGCACGCCGCAACGCGGGTCCGTCCCCGAAACACGGCATCACGATCGACACGGCGCGAGTCACGGCGCCCTCGTCGGGAAAAGCGTTTCCCGAATTCCGCGCATCCATCCCCGCCATCGCAATCGACGGAGCACCGCGGGATCGTCGAGCCAGCCGCCGTTCGTCAGGCTCCTCAGGTAGTGCGCGTCGACACGAGGAAGTTCGTGACGATCGTCGGAGGATCGGACGAACGCCAAACGCGTGCCGAAAGCCGCTTCATGGAAGGCGGCGACGCGCCCCCGTACACGGTCGTCGGAAAGACCGAACGGATAAGCGAAGGCTCGCGGCGGAGTCCCCGTCAGATCGGCGATGATCTCGGAAGATCGACGCAATTCGATGTCGATCTCGGCGTCCGACAACCCGCGCCAATCGACATGGGTGTCGCCATGCGAAAGAACG
>JAFMJN010000193.1 GCA_017853435.1 Planctomycetota bacterium
ACGCCACCATGATCGGGGCTCCGTCCGCGATGGTCGAAGGGTCGGTCGCCGATCTGGTTCGGCGCGACGCGGGAATCATCGACGTCGCGGGAAGCATCAAGATCGGCGGCGTCGAGGTCGGTGAAGAACTGACATTCAACGATCGCCGCGCGGTCATCGTCGGCAAGTCGGCCGCGACGCGCAACTTCCAGAGTCTGCCCGTCATCCACACGCGCTATTCGCAGGCGATTCAATGGGTGCCGACCGAGCGCGCCACGCTTTCGGCGATCCTGGTCAAAGTCGAACCGGGCGTCGATGCGGACGTCGTCGCCGCGCGCATTCGCGATACCACGGGGCTGATCGCGGAAACCCCCGAAGAATTTCGCTGGCGCACGATCCGTTACGTCCTCAAGTACACGGGTATCGCGATCAACATCGGGACGACGATCGCCTTGGGATTCATCGTCGGGGCGGCCATCGCGGGCCAAACCTTCTATTCGTTCGCCGTCGACAACCTGAAGCAGTTCGCGGCGCTGAAGGCGATGGGCGCGTCCGAAGGGACGCTCGCCGCGATGATCCTCGTCCAAGCGTGCGCCGTGGCCGCGCTCGGCTACGGTATCGGCGTCGGGATGGCTTCGATCGTCGCGCGGTCCGCGGGCCCCAACGGGCAGTTGCCCGCATACCTCACTCCGGAACTTCTTCTCATCTCGGCGGGGGCCGTCTTCAGCCTCTGCATGGGGGCCGGGCTCGTCGCGCTGCGCAAGGTCGCGAAGACCGAACCGGCGATGGTCTTCAAATGAACGGCGTCGATCCCTTCGAGAAGCCGGCACCGGCACGGGCGACCGGGATCATCCGGATGCCGGTCCTGCGCGCACGCGGATTGGTGAAAACCTACGGGTCGGCGGGAGAGACCGTGCGGGCGCTCGACGGTGTCGACATCGACGTCATGTCCGGCGGCATCACGATGGTGGTCGGTCCGTCCGGATGCGGAAAGACGACGCTCATCTCCGTGCTCGCGGCGACCCTCGACGTCGATGCCGGGACCATAGAAGCCTTCGGCGAATCGCTGCACGACATGGATCCCGAGGCGAAGACGACGTTTCGGCGTCGCAACATCGGCTTCGTCTTTCAGCAGTACAACCTCCTGCCGGGTTTGTCCGCGGAAGAGAACGTCGAGATCCCGCTGATCCTCTCGGGGCGTCCGCGGCGCGCCGCCCGCGACGCCGCGCGCGCGATGCTCGTCCGGGTCGGTCTCGGCGACAAACTCGCGAGTCGACCGTCCCAACTTTCCGGCGGTCAGCAGCAACGCGTCGCGATCGCCCGAGCGCTCGTCCATCAACCGCGATTGCTCGTGTGCGACGAGCCGACCGCGGCGCTCGACGGCGATTCGGGGCGTCTCGTCATGAACCTCATTCGCGAACTCGCCGTCGATCCCGAACGCGCCGTCGTCGTGGTGACGCACGACACCCGGCTTTACGGTTATGCCGATTTGTTCGCGATCATGTCCGACGGGCGCATCGCGAAGATCGCCCGCAAGGAAGAGATGGCGTCGTCCGCCGCCCCGGAGCCGCACCCATGAGACTTTCGACTTTCGTACTTCCCATCGTCGCACTCTCCGGGCTCGGACTCTCCGCCCTCACGATCCGTGATCTGATGAAGAAGGCGCCCGAACCGCCGCCGCCGTACGTCCCCGCCGCGAAGCCGTTCGCGCGATCCATCTCGGGAGCGGGGATCGTCGAGCCGTCGTCCGAGGCCGTCGACGTCGCGTCGGAGTTGGCGGGAGTGGTCGTCGACGTCGCCGCGCGTCACGGAACCCGCGTCAAGCGCGGCGACGTGTTGTTCCGGCTCGACGATCGCCATCTCGCGGCGGAACTCGCGAAGGCGGAGGCCGAACGTCTCGTCGCCGTCGAATCGATCACCGCCGCCGAAGCCCAAGTCGCGAGGCTCAAGGCCGAGCCGCGTCCGGAAACCCTTCCCGCCCTGCGCGCGAAGATCGCCGAAATCGAATTGCTCTTGGCCGACGATCGCGATCGCCTCGAACGCGAACGCACGTTGAAGCGGTCGGGAGCGACGACCGATCGCGGTGAACAGGCGGCCGCGTTCGCCGTGGGGAGCCGGGAGGCGCAACTGGCGAAAGCGAAGGCCGATCTCGCGTTGGCGGAGGCGGGCGCGTGGGCACCGGAAATCGCGGTCGCGGCGACGGCGGTCCGAGCGGCGCAGGCGCGTCGGGCGGCCGCGGAAGCGGCGGTCGCCGCGGTGAAGACGGATCTCGATCGTCTCGTCGTTCGCGCGCCGATCGACGGCGAGATCCTGCAGGTCAACATTCGCGTGGGCGAAGGCGTCGTCCCGGGAGCGGGGGCGGCGCCGATCGTCATGGGAGAGACGTCGCCGCTTCACGTACGCGTCGATCTCGACGAAAACGACGCGTCCCGGTTCGTGAAGGGTTCCGCGGGACGCGCGTACCTGCGCGGTCACCAGGGGAAAGACGAAGCGCTCGGCATCGAGTTCGTGCGCGTCGACCCCTACGTGATCCCGAAGCGCGCCTTGACGGCTTCGGTGTTCGAACGCGTCGATACGCGCGTTCTGCAGGTGATCTATCGCATCGCGACCGTGCCGCCCGGTCTGGTGCCGTGGTGCGGTCAGCAGGTCGAAGTGTTCATCGAGGACGCGGCGGCGACGACCCGAGGAGCGCCTTCACTTCCGCCGAAGTGAGCGGACGGACTTCGCCGGGCGCGAGATCGCCGAGCGCCACCGCCCCGAATCGGGTACGGACGAGGACTTCGACCTCGCAGCCTTCGCGGGCGAAGCGGCGTCGGATCTGCCGATTCTTGCCTTCGCGCAGGCCGACGAGCCACCAACTCGATTTCGGTCCGCTTGAGATCGGTTCGAGGGAGGCGAACGGACCGAGACGCAGTCCGTCGTCGTCGATCGCTTCCGTGAGAAGGCGCCGTGCCGCCGCGGCGTCGAGGGCCCCGCGGATTTTCACGCGATAGGTCTTCTCGACGTGCGAGTCGGGGTCGAGGAGTCGATCCGCCGCGGCATGGTCGCTCGTCATGAGAAGGAGCCCCGCGCTGTCCGCGTCGAGGCGGCCCACGGGCATCACGCCTTGGGGCGGGGCGTCGCCGAAGAGATCGACGACCGTGCGTCGGCCGTCCGGGTCTTTGGTCGTCGTGACGACGCCGCGCGGCTTGTTGACGGCGAACCACACGTGGACGCCGGAGCCGCCTCCGTCGGAGACGGCCTTGCCGTCGATCGTGATCTTGCACGTCGACGGATTGACGAGTTTGAGGACGTCGCGGACGACGCGTCCGTCGAGCGCGACGCGTCCGTCCTTCACGCGGGTTTCGGCTTCCTTGCGCGAGCACACGCCCCACTTCGACAGGAGGCGGGGGAGCGCGACGGGTTTCGCCGTCGCCGGCGCTCGACGCGTGGTCCCCGGTTCGGCGGCGACCGGCCCTGCGCCCTTCTGGGGGATCTTCGCGTCGAGCGCCGCGAGGACCGCGACGGGGATCGCGACGCGGCGTGCGGGGAATCCCGCTTCGGCGTTGCGGGCCGCTTGCGGCGCGTGGGCGGCGTCGAAGCGTTTCGGGTCCATCTCGCAGGCGTCCGGCGTCACCGGATTGAAGGCGAGGCACGCCGTCGGCTTGACGTCGAACGGCAGGGCGCACGACATGTCCGCTTCGAGGAACGGGCAGGTGTAGTTTCGGTTCTTACCCGTGGTGGCGAGACGCCAACGGTCGACGGCTTTTTCGAGTCGTTCCCGGAATGCGGCGCGCTTCTCCGACGGCCACGTATTCATGTGGCCCGCGATGCGCACGGCTTCGACGGGGAGGATCGCGACGCTGTTGAACGCCTCCGTGCAACACTGCCCACAGCCTTCGCAGGTCCTGATGGTGGCCTGCACGCGGAGCACGTGGTCGACGAGTTCCCGGCGTTTGGGATCCATGACGCTCCCACGCTATCAGCGACGGCGTGGGAGCGCAGGTCCCGCGATCAGACGGATTCGAGAGCGGCGCGCGCGCGACCGAGAGCGGTGCGCAGGCGTTCCACTTCGCCTTGGAGAGCGCGGAAGCGCGCTTCGATCTGGCGGAACGGAAGTTCGGAAATCTCGTTCGCGCGGAACGCCAAGACGTCCTTGTTCTTCGAGCCCTTCGGACGACCGACCGGACGGCCCGTGGACTTCTTGCCGACCTTGGCGGCACCCGGCTTGCGCGAGCGCTTCGTCATCGGCGCGAGGCCGCAGCGCTTGCGGGCGAGACCGAAGACGATCGCGCGATCGAACGGGTGTCCGGCCTTGCGGGCGGCATCCTTCGCGTCGTGGAAGGTCGCTTCGGGATTCTTGGTGAGATAATCGACGAGCCACAGCATGAGAGGGGTGGATTCTCGGGCCACTTTGGAAACTCCTTTGTTCACGGAACGGAAGGGACGCGCCAACGAAAGCCGGTCGCAGGCGGCTCTGAAAAGACGGGGAGTGATCGCGACGCCGAGGAACTTCTGTGCGTCCTTTTTCGCCGACTTGAATTTCAAGTCGGGATCGGACCGCAACCATCCTTCGACGACGTCGACCAACTCGTTCTTCGACAAGGCGCCCGACTGGGGGGCGACGGTGGCATTCATGGCGGGAGACTGTAACTCACTGACCCAATCTGAGCAGGAGGTCTTTTTTGGGATCATTCGCAACCGTGTCGATCCGTCAATCTCACTCTACTCAGGATCCCGCGGGATCCGCGTGGATTCGGCGGCTAGCATGGCGCGTATGGAGCATCGCGAAGCACGCGTCGGAGACGTTCCTTCCAAGGAAAAACGCAGATTTCTGCGTGTGGACGACAACTTCCGCGCGACGGTCGCGTACATCGACCGCGCTGTGGGCGCCGGAGATCCGCCCGTCGGGGTGGCATGGTCGCGCAATTTGTCGATCGGAGGATTCGCATTCGCCGCCGACAGAAGCGTCGAGGTCGGAGAACAGTTGAGGGTCCATGTGGACGCTCCGGAAATTCCCGGAGGACTCGACTTTCTCGCGGAATCGGTGCGTTGCGTGCCCTCCGTCGGACGCCCGGGAAGTTGGGAGATTTCCGTGCGATTCCTGCCCGCAGGAACCAGCGAATCCACCCGTCAAAAGGTCGAACGGCTCGTTTACGCACGCCGAACCTGATTCGCGAACGAGACCGAGAATCATCGAAATTCCTCAAATAGGGGATCGAATGTTCTAGATTCCCACGCGGCTCCGTGATCCAATGGCCGTGTCGGGGAAACCCCTTACCCTCGGCGATAGGGAGAACCTTCATGCGTCTCGTTCACTCGCTCGCGCTCGCGGCCGC
>JAFMJN010000022.1 GCA_017853435.1 Planctomycetota bacterium
TCCATCTGCGGCCCTACCGGGCCCGGAAACCGATGCCCTATCCCGGGAATAGCCCCCGGAAACGACGCCATCAGCAGCGCAGGGCGCCCACGTGACTCCATCACGCGCCGGCAGTACGTCTCGCCCTTAGAAACCGAATCATGGCGAACGGGATGGGCACATCAACTCGGCCCAAGGACTTCGGCAAGGTGTGGGATTCCGCTCGTCACACGAAGCCAACTGCCGGACCGAACTCCGAAGCAGAGTGCGTTGCGTTCGCTCGGGCGCGGATGAACGGACGCACCACACGGGCTCGACGACGATTTCCGCCATGGGGTACCTCTACGAGCCGGCGGAGTCTAGGTTTCTCGACGAGGTTGACAAGCACGAAATTCAACCGCAGAAGCGGCCCGGAAACCCCGAGAAAAGGCGATGCTCTGAATGGTCGGCGCAGCCGAATCGCCAATTACCTGCCACTTGTTGCCATGGGGAGCATGACTCCAACTCCGTGGTGCCTCTGCCGTTTAGCGAGAGTCCGCCCGTCTAATCGCGAAGTGGGCCGATACACCTCCGGCCCCCCGGCATCCTCACGAACCCATCGCGCTCCATGAGTCGTATCCCCGATCGTCATCTCGATCGCGTTGCCACGTCGATCAAGTCGCGAACCGGATGTCACCGCTCCACCACGGATGATTCCCCGTCGCTGCGATCGACCGCGCGATCATAGGGCGGGCGGAGGCTGGGTGGCAAGCCCGGAGAATGCCGAGGGAAGAAGGTCGAGCGTGACGGGCGCTACAAGAAAGGGGAGGGCGAAGCGAGGAATTCATGCCCACCGTACCGGCCATCAATCCGCCCGAGCGAGCGTGAACGTCAACTCGCGCTTGTTCTCTGCCGAGAGTCCAACGGTCTCGATAGTCTAGGATCGAACTGCGCTGAACCGTCAACTCCGCGGGAAGAACTTGCACCTTCAAGTCGAGCACACTTGAACGTGACGCACTGCATCGAACGGGACTAACGGCTTCACAGATCAATCAATTCCCACGACTCAAGCGGCACCAAGTAGTGCTTCGCTACGAAGGACTTGGCTTCGTCAAGTGTAGGTGCCCAGTAGTCGCAATAGAAACGACGTGCAGACCTATCGCCTGTTAGCGGTCGAACGCCATCAAATAGATTGATAGACACTCCGTCGGAGGCAACCACCAGCTCGATGAATGTTGCCGTCCGGCCCGAATCAACATCCGTAGTTCCATAGTGTTTCTGCACAGCAGCAGTGTCGACGGATGCTCTGAGTCTCATATCGCGCTCCTCAAGCATGAGTTACCGAACTTGTCGATGGAATGTCTTGCGTGACCCGACGCGCTCAAAGTGAACATGTGGTCCGTTGTTGGGATCACGTAACTGTTTCCGAATTGCATCGAGTGATTGGTAGGCCTCCTCGTGTTCGAGTCAAGAGTTTGAAGTCTTCCATGGTCTGGTAGATCGCCTCGCGTTCAGCCTTGCAGCGTTGGCGCGTGGTTTTCACCTGTTCTGTCGCGGCACGGACTCGATCGACGCAGGCGGCATAGAAGTCGTCGCGGCTGATGTCGTCCATTGCATTCGGCATCGTGCACCCGAGCGCGTCCGGAGTCAAGTTATTTCTTGTTCGCTGTCGCAGCGTGGCATTGAGGTCGATGCGTGTGTGTTCGATGTTGTCACGCAGCGCTGCCATGTCGTGGACGAGATATCCCTTCCCGACACGCGCGCGATCCTTGAGCGTCCTGTTGCCACGCTCGACCACGGGATTGTGCTGCGGCGTCCGCCGCAACGATCGCAAGTGGATGACCTTGTGTTCCGCGAGCCACTGCGTCACCTTCCGCGCCGTGTAGGCGCTGCCATTGTCGGTCTGCAAGACCAGCGGTAGCACTCCGTGGTCGCGTTGAAGCAAGGCGAGATGTCCAAGCACATCGTCGGCATTCGATTTTCGTCCCACGCGTGTCGTGAGCCAAGCACCCGTTGCTATATCCCGCGTGACTTCCGCCTCGATGGCCCGACCGGTGTCGGTCCGACCGACGTGTGTCGCATCGAGTCCCCACACCGCGTCTGCCTTATGCACGTCGATGCACATGCGATTCTCTCGTGCGTGTTCACGGGCGCGTGCCGCACACTCAGCCTTCACGATCTTGAGCGCCGCACGTAGCGCACGCGTCGGGATGTGTCCGTGCTGCCGCTTCAGCGCGGGCTCGCCGATTGGCCTCGGGATAGTGTTCGTCATCGCGGAGCTCACGGCGCGCATCGCGCGCGCCGCGACGTCCTCGCTCAAGCGGGGGCGACCGGGCGGCCGGGCCGGGATCGCTCCCGGCCTCGCCGCCCGCACCCAGTTGCGGATTGTGCGCTCGCTCACGCCGTGCTCCTCCGCAAAGACTCCTGTCGCAGCGGCGCGCTCATGACCCGACTTCTTTCGAAGCAGGATCTCTGCCACGCTCCTGCGTGCCTCCTCCGACACCTGACGTTTTCGCTCGACGGCGATTTCGGTCAGCATGTGGGCGTTCCTTACCAACCTGCCCTGGTGTCACACGCGGCATCGGTATCTCTTGCAGCACGCGCACGAGGTTCTCTGTCCGAAGCAGATCTTCAGACAGTCGCGCTACGCGACGCCGCAAGACATTGGGGTCGTTCTCCGGCGCGGGACGCCGGTCGAGCGCTCCTTTTGGCACTCTACAGCGAGGCTGCTTCAAAAGCCCCGCCATCATGCCCGATACCGATTGCTGAGACAGCTGAGAGAGTCGAAGTTGACTCACTTCAAGACGCTTCGCTGCCTCCGATCGACTCACTTTCCCGAGCCACATTTCGAGGATCGTCATGCAGATCCGATGCGCCGTCTGTCGCTCCGCTTCCGTTGCCGACTTCCAGAGCCCCCGCACCGGGTACGCCGGGAGTGGTATCGCAAATCTCAGACGTTTCAGCCCAGTTCGGACGCGTTTGGCAGGTGTTTCCGTTGTGTTTTGGGGTGGATTCGGCATCTCGGCTGTTGTCATGACATGGCTCCATTGTTGGGGTTTCAGTTCCGGAAGACCCGACGGCGTCCATCGACATCTCGCTCACACGGCCGTCGGAACCGTGCACCACGAGCCGACCACCCTCGCCATGCAGCGATACCTTGTGGTCGCCTATCTGACCTATCAGGTACACGGGGCGTTTGGGTGTTTGTCCAAGCGCTAAGCGAAGTGCGTTCTTCTCGACCGCATCTTCGATCACACGACGCACGTCGCTCTCGGCACCGAAGAAGCGGTCCGCAGGCACCATTCCGTCGATCCCCTGATGAGTACGCTGGAAGTTGTAGTGCGCAAACCACAGCCGAAGCCGCTCGTCTGCATCCTCGAAGGATGTGGGACAAACTCGTGAGAAGAGCTCCGTCTGGATCGTCTCCCACAAACGCTCGCACTTGCCAAGCGTCTCTGGATGATGTGTACGAGACACGACGTGTTTGATGCCCTCCTTGTGAAGCAGCTTCTGAAACTCCGTCTTGCCTCGCCATGCAAAGTACTGACGACCCTGATCAGTCAGCACTTCGTTCGGCTTGCCGAACTTCGCGATCCCAGCAAGGAGGCAATTCAGGACAAACTCGCTCGTCTGCCGATGCGCAATCGCATACGCCACCACGAAACGACTGCGATCATCGAGAAACACGGTCAAGAAGAACCGCCCACCTGATTTCGGGATCGTGTACGTCGTGATGTCGCTCTGCCAGAGATCGTTCGGTGTCGCTCGCTCAAATCGTCGGATCATCGGACGCTTCCGATGGACCTTTCGCTTGACGATGGTCTCGCGTTTCACACCCGCGTGCGTCAGCGTCGACCTGATGCCGCCAGGACTCACGCGAACACCTTCGACCCGCTTCAATTGATCGCGGATCTTCTTCAAGCCAAACTCGGGGTGGGCACGTTGCGTCGCCACGATCACTTCGCGAAGTGGCTCAGCAAGACGCGCCTTCGATGAGGCGCCGCCGACTTTCGGGCCTCGCTTCTCTGTCTCGAGCGCCTTGGGGCCGCCCTTGCGGTAACGCCCTACCCAATTCGCGAGCGATCGAACCGACACGCCAAACAGCCGCGCAAACACGCCTTGAGGCACTTCGGCTGCTGCGAAGCGTTCTACAGCGAGACGACGTTCCTCCGGTGTGTACGCGCCTCGGCCTTGGCCTCCGGTGTTGCGCGGGTTGGTGATTGAAGCTGCCGAGGACGGCGTCGATCCGTACTTCTTCACCCAACGACAGAACACATTGAAGCCAAGATCGTGCTGCCGCGAGAACGTCGACTTAGTCACCGTCGACCGTTCAAACTCGGACACCAACCGGCGCTTCAAATCTTCACTGAAGATTCGATGCGGTTTGCGCTTCACTTTGCCAGGGACACCCGGCGCGCCGGGTGTCCCTGGCGCTGCCGCTCCACGTCCCTTCGGAGCGCCGTCCGGCACCCCCATCCCAGCTCGTTTCGTTCCCATCGCTCCTCCTGTCTCCAAGGTCGTGCCTTGGGGTTAGGAGGAGGCCTTCACCTCACACGCGCTGCAATCCTAATTCGGAAAGAGTTTCGTTGAGCCCAACACTGTTGTTCGCAAGGTCGTACTCGTAGGTACGCCCAAAGAGCGCCGTCCCTGAGAGCGCGTGGACCTCGCTCGTCGGACGCAGGTAGGCGTCGTAGGTGCGAGTCCAACTCACGCCATTCCCAAACGATCCTCCGGTCTTGCGCCCCCGTGTGGTGCAAGATCTCATCCGGAACCTCACGATCGTGAGGGAATTACTTGGTTCTCGCCTGCGAACTTCGGACGACGAGATCCCGGGGCCAGCGAGGGTCTCAGTCTATACCCACAGCTGGCTGCGATACCATCCCTTTCCATGATATTGACTGTCAGACCTGTGCACTTCCCCGCCACGATGCTCGCCGGTCGGCTCAGTCGCGAGCAGGCCAAGGAAATTGAGTTGCTGCGCAAGAACGTCAGGGTTCTTCCCTCTCATTTCGAGGGACGGATCATCCTTTCGGACGATGACCGCGCCAGCCTGATGCGGCCCCTCAAGGCCCTCGCCGTGAGGTTCGCCAATGAGAACCCGTCCCGGGGCTACGACCGCGTCCAAGGAGCACTCAACATGCGAGCGCGGATGAGCAAACGCACCAGACGGGGTCAAGCACGGGGGCGCGTGACGGCTTCGTACGCTGCACGGAGGAGTGCTTCACCGTGGGTGGCGAAGAATCCCCATTCGGATGATCCGACGCACGGATAGCCGACGCCCGTATCCCTGTGCAACGCCGCGATGCGTCGGATGCGACCGTCCTTCGTCGCGGAGTTGACCATCAGGAATATCCGACGAGATTCGAAAGCGGAGATCAGAAGGCCGACATGATCCCAACGGCCGACGGGATCGAACGTCGGAGGATCGATATCCGGCAACAGGGCCTTCGCGACGGTCGTCGCCATATTCGTGATGTCGGTCATTCTTATGCCTCCTCGGCGAAAGACGCTATCAACGTCGACGACTCAACGAGCGCGGAGGATGCCGACGAAGAGCGTCGCGGCGGTTTCCACGCGAAGGATGGACGGTCCGAGGGTCACCGCAAGTGCCCCGGCGGCGGCAAAACCGGACTCCTCTTCGGGCGTCCAACCTCCTTCCGGCCCGACAAGTGCGATCGTCGGGACTCCCTTCGGAATCGACGCCGCAGCAGCGAGCACGCTCACCGCGCCGGGACCCGTCGAGGCCGAAAGCAGTACGGAACCCGCCGTGTCCGGCAGCGCGCTCGACGCCACCGGTGGGCGCCATTCGGGCATCCAGGTCGCCCCGCATTGTTTGAGGGCCGCGATCGCCAGCCGATTCCAACGTTCGATACGACGAGCCTCGCGGTCGTCATCGGCCTTCCAAACGCCACGCACAGCCACGATCGGTCGCAACTCGGTACACCCGGCTTCGACCACGCGGCGGACCAAATCGTCCGCCCCTCCCGCTCGGGGAAGTGCACACCACAAGGCGCAGGGTGTGGGTCTGGGTTCGAATCGGGGGGGAGCCGACTCGGCGACGACACGTCGCGGACTCACCTCGCTCAGCGTCGCCGTCGCGATGCCGCCGCAGCCGTCGATGAGCGTGATCCTTTCTCCGGCGCGAAGTCGGTAGACGGACACCGCATGACGAGCTTCATCCGGATCGAGCGTCACGTATCCGGCGGTGAGGGGGACCGCGGAGAAGAATCGGAGCAGAGCCATCAACGGGACTCCGGTGCGGAGAGGAGCACCCGTATCGCCGTGATCTCGCTCGCGAGGAAGCCGTCGGGATCGTCTTCTTGCGACGCGATCTTGATGAACGTCGCCGCGTGACGGGCGGCGGCGACACGATCGCCACGACGCGCATACAGCCGGGCGAGCATGTTGTGCGCCTGCATGGAAGTCGCCTCGACGGCGAGCACCGAAGAAAACGCCGCGATAGCACCGTCGACGTCTCCCGTTTCCGCGCGACAATGTCCGAGCAACGCCCATTCCTTCGGCAGCAAAGCCCCATATCCACGCGCTCGGTCGAGGAGGACCACCGCCGCGCGCCAGTCCTTGCGCGCACGCGCCTTTTCCGCCTCGACGACGAGAGGTTCCAAAGACTCTTCGCGGTTCCATGCCGCCACGCTTCGTCGCGCGAAGGCGAGGTCCTCCGAATCGGGAGCGAGTTCGATCGCCCGTCGGAACAGCACCCCGGCCGCGGCGCGACGCCCCGCGGCCCCGAGCCCATCGATTCCCGACGCGCCGAGCACCGCGAGCCCCTCGCGTTGAAGCGCCCGCGCCAATCCGCCGCGGACGTCGAGGGAGGCGGGATCTTTCGCGTGGGCCGTCTCGAAGGCGGACTTGGCAGCCGTCCATTCCGAACGCGCCTCGTGCCACAGCCCGAGAACGCAGGCCACCTCCGCCGCGTCCGGCGCGCATGCACGCGCGCGGTCGAGCGCCGCCCGCGCTCTCACCAATCCATCCTGTCCTCCCGCCTCGATCTGCCTACGAGCGACGGCGACGTGGAAGTCCGCGACTTTCATGCGAACGGAGGGCACATGCGGTTCGAGCACCAACGCCTTTTCCAACGCGTCCAAAGCCTCGCGCATCCGGCCACGCGAGGCGGCCCAGTCCGCGAACGCGAGCAAGGGCTCGGCCTTCGCGGGTGCCGCCGCGGCGGCGCGACGAAACGCTTCGCCGGCGTCCTCCGGCGCGACGACGGCCAACAATTCGCCGCGACACATCCAAGTACCCGGGAATTCGGGGCGTCGACGAACCAGCCGATCCGAAGCGGCCGTCGCCTCGATGACCGCGTCTCGACGCCAGGCGGCGCGCAGCAGCACGGCGACGAGAAGGCGACCGGCGTCCACCTCGGTCGCCATACAACGCCCCCGTTCGGCAGTCCCCGGACGGGCGCGATCCACCGACTCGCTCGCCGCCTCTCCGGCGGCGGTCAGCAGCACGACGGCACGGTTGACCGACTCGCGTGCGGCAACCCCCGCCGCCCCCTCCGACGCGGCTTCGGACAGAGACTGCAGCGCGAGCACGCGGGCGAGCAGCACCCTTCCCTCCGCGTCCCGCGGGTAAGCGGAAAGAAGACTTTCAGCCTCGACCCGAGCCCGGTCCAGTCGGCCGGCGGCCAAAGCCGCGCCGGCGATGGTTCGGCGGGCGCTCAGGTCGCCGACTCCGGACCGCTCGAGCATCGCGCCTGCGGCCTCGCGGAGGCCGCCGAGGGCGTCCACCGCCTCCCCCGCGCCCCGGAGATCCCCGGTGGCCACCGCGAGGCTGCCGACGCGGTCGAGGACGGCCCATCGAAGTGCCGGGAGCGGCGCTCCGTCGACGCCGAATAGGGCGTCCACGGAAGCGAACTCCGCCGAAACGTTCTCCGCGGGCACCTGCCCGGCTCGGTGAAGTTCGGCGAGGAAGCGGCGTGGGACGGGATTCTCCCAGTCGACGCGGACGGAATGTTCGAGCACCCGGACCGGGTCCCCCGCTTCGTCGAGGCGCCGGATGGAAAGCCACAACCAGGCGACCGCGACGATCGAAGCCCCGGCGAGCGGAAGTGCGCGCGGAAGGGTTGCGCCGAAGCCGACGACCGCGCCGCATACCGGAACCAACACTGCGGCGACTTCGGCCGGAGAAAGCACCAGTCCCGGCGGGAGAATCATCGCGGCGACGGCGAGCCAACACGCGAGCGCGACGAACACCGGGACGACACGAGCGGCTGCGGGGTGTCGACGTCCCCGAACGAGGATCACCGACAGCCCGAGAAGAAGACCGGGACCGACGGCATCGACGAACCGTATCGGCCCATCGTGGATCCACGCCCCGACGGGTACGAGAAACGACACGAATCCGCGTGCGACGCCCGCGACGTGTGCCGTCGCGCCCGGAGGAACGTCATGCGGTAGCGTCCTCCCGATCACCCATACGACGGCGAGCGTCCCCGTCGCGACGGCGAGCAGTGCGACGCTCCCGCATCGCCGGCGTTCGGAGACGCGGCGTCCTTCCACCGGATCGGCTGCGACGAGCCCCGCATGAAGAAAGCCGAGAGGAACGCCGATCGGATGGCAGAGCGCAGCCGCGCCCGCGAGAAGTCCCGGGACGACTTCCACGAACGCGGAGGACGAACGCCGAAACAACGCTCGCAAGGCGCAGGCGACGGAGAAAAGGACGACGGATGCATCGATGTGTCGCGACGTGACCGACGCGAGCGTGCCGACGACCGACGGATGGATCGCGAAGGCGAGCCCGGCGACCCAAGCGGCGATCGCGGAGCGCATCGCGAGACCGACTCCGACCGCCATGAAGGCGGCCGCAAGCGCACGGGTCCACAGGTTTCCGGCACGGAGGGCGTCGAGATCGGGCGGAGTCCCCGCACCGAGACCGAGACTCCACTGACCGATCGGACGCCACCGACCGTCCGCGACATCGTCGAACGGAGTGAGCGTCAGCGTGCGCGCGGCGTCTTCGGATTCTCGGATCCACGGAGAAACGACGTCGAAGTCCAACGCGAACGCGGCGCTCGGTTCGGCCGTCAGGCGCGCCGCGACGAAGGCGACGACGGCCGCCGCGACGATGCCCGCGAACCTTCGATGGGGAGACGACGCTGCGGCTGCGAGATCCTTCACGTCGGATCGGGAACGTTCACGCCGTAATCCCGCCTCACGATGTCGAGCAGGTCCCAGAAATTGTCGATCACATGCGCCGCGGTGGTCTGCCCCTTCGATCCGAGGTGGCGTCCTTCGCGACGATTCCACACGCTGATCATGCCGGCGGCGTTCGCCGCGTCGACGTCGTTCACGGGATGGTCGCCGACGTGCATGGCTTCCGAAGGGGCGAGTCCGAGTCGATCGACGGCGCGACGGTAGAGCTTCGGATTCGGTTTTCCGATGCCGATGGCGTCCGAGATGAACACCGCTTTCGGATCGATGAATCGATGCACGCGCAGACGCACGATCTTTTCGGCCTGCTTTACGGTGAGTCCGCTCGTGATGATGCCGAGAGTCAAACCTGAACGCCAAAGAAGCCGCATCACTTCCGTGACGTCGTCGTAGGCGACGAGATCGCGGAACTTCGTTTCGTGGTACGCGATCACCGCCGCCGCCACGACGAGCGGCGCGCTCAGCCCCGCGGTGGCGTCGACGGGAAGACGCGAAAGAAGTTTGTCGAAGTGGTGCTCGTAGTTCGACGAAAATTCGCGAACGACTTCCTGCAATTCGGCAAGCACGGTTTCACGAGAGGCGCGGACACCCATCGACAACATCGCTTCGACCGCGGCCTCGCGCGCGCGTTCGGCGAAGGACGTGGTCGAGAACAGCGTGTCGTCGACGTCGAAAAAGATCGCCCGCAGCATGGCTCACTTTCTACCACTCCGGCCCCGACGGAAGGCTCCGGAAAACGAAGAAGGCCTCCTTGCGGAGGCCTTCCCGATTCGAGGCTGGAAAAAAGCCCGGCTCAGTTGCCGAGATTCTTCTCTTCCTCGGAGAGATCGACGATCTTCACGTGCAGGATGATCGTGAGATCCTGGATCTCGTCGGCGCGGCCCTTGCGGGTGAAGAGCATGCCGAGGAGCGGGATCTGCGAGAGGATCGGCGTTTCCGAGCGCTGGTCGATGGTGTTCACGCGGCGGAGACCGCCGATGACCACCCAACCGTTGTCCGGCACGGTCACGGTCGACGCCGCGCTCTGGATGCGAACTTCCGGCATCTCGATTTCGACCGGCTGCGAGAGACCGCCGAGGGCCGTCGAGAAGGTGCGGATCGGACGCGCCACGGTGGCTACCGTCGGCTGCAGGTCGATCGTCACGTACTTGCGGTCGTACGACACGGTCGGGCGCACGTCGAGCGTGAGACCGTCCTGAACGATGTCGATGAGCGGATCGGCGATGAACGCCGTCTGCGCGACTTCGGTGTCGTAGTCCTTGACGTACGCGATCTGATTGATGATCGAGAGGTTGGCGCGTTGGCGGTTGTAGATCGTGAGACGCGGCGCGTTCACGACCGTGATGTTCTGGCTCTTCTCGACCGCGCGGAGGAGGCCGCCGATCTTGAGATCGTCGTCGAGGATCGAGAACGCCACCGTCGCACCGCCTTCGGCGCCGATGAGCGACGAGAGTGCGTTGTCGAAGATGTTCTCGGTACGACCGCGGTAGTCGCCCTGCGTGCCGTCGTTGTAGAAGAGGCCCGAGGACGGCGACTGGCTGGCGCCGGCCGGGAGACCCGGACCGCCGTTGTCGAGGCCGCTCGAAGCGGGCGACGCCGGGAAGCCCGTGCCATTCGTGTTGATGGCCGACGGCGAGTTGGTGACGTCGTCGAGGTTCGCGATCTGACCGGGGTTTTGGCCGCCGAGACCGCGGAAGTCGAATCCGAACTCCGAGAGGAAGCCGCGGTCGACGTTGAGGAAGCGGGCTTCCACGTGAACCGTGAGCTTGTTGAACTTGCGGAGGTCGTCGAGGAACTTCGTGACGTCGGCGTGGACCGCCGGGGTGGTCGAGATCACGATTTGGCCGGAAGACGGCTGAATCGAGTGGCCTTCGACTTCCCACGTCCCGACGCCCACGTTCTCGCGGATGAGGTCGACGAGGCGCGAGAGATCGGTATCGGTCGTGCGCTCGAGTTCTTCACCGGCACCCGCCTTGAGGGCGGCTTCGCCCGCGGCACCCGGACGCAACTGAAGCATCGGAGCCTTGAAGTGCGGGAGGCTGACGGTGAGATCGCGGACTTCGTACACGCGCGGGATCGGCTTACCCATCGCCTTCTCGGCGGTGGTGATGTAGAGCACGTCGTCCCGGAGCATGTAGTTGAGCTTCATGCCGTCGAGCAGGATGCGGAGCGCGCCGCCCAACTTGTAGTCGCGGAGGGTGACCGTGACCTGCTCTTCGTTCTTCTCGTTGGCGACTTCCGGGTCGACCACGACGTTGATGCCGTTGGCCGTGCGGAGGAGCTTCACGACTTCCTTGAAGGACTGCGGCGCATCACCGAAGTCCCAGTTGACGGTGTCGTTCTCGAGCTTCGCGCGGATCGCGCGGATCGCGTCGGAATCGTTCGCCTCGAGCGCGCGGTCGACGAAGTCGCCACGCTTCGAGCGGCGGGAGATCTTCTCCCACTCGTCGTGCGACGCCCACGTGAGGACGTCGGTCATCGGGATCTGAGCCGCGCGGATTTCGACCATCCAGCGGTCCGTCTCTTCGCGACGACGGCGGTAGTTGTTGTCGTTCCACTGAAGGTGGCGCGACTGCTGGGCCATTTCGACGAGTTCCTTCGCCTTCGTGTTGCCCGGCTGCATCGTGAGGACGCGCTTCGCCTGGGACTCGGCGTTGTCGAACTGGCCGCGCTGGAACGACTCGATCGCGGCGACGAGGAGGTTGCGGATCGTTTCCTCTTCGCGGGCGCGCTGGGCGGCTTCCTGTTCGCGGAGCTTGTCGAAGGCGGCGCGGAGTTCATCCGTTTCCGCCGCCTTCTTCTTCGCGTCGAGCTTGGCGCGCACGTCCGAGAGGAGCGCATCGACGTCGGCCTTCAAAGCGCCGAAGTCGGTTTCGTACGCGTCGTAGCGCACCATGAGCTGCGCCTGCTCGAGTTCGATGCGGGCCGCTTCGAGTTCGCCCTGCGCTTCCGCATGGGTCGCCTTCGTGTAGGCGTCCTTCACGAGGAGCACCTGCTGTTGGCGCGCGAGCTGGCGGCGGTTCTGCACCATGGCGACGGTGTCTTCGAGCGAGCCGAGGCCGACGCCCTGAAGACCCATGACCTGCTTGAAGAGTTCGGTGCCTTCCGGATCCTGCGGGCGAAGCTGCAGGGCCTGAAGGACGGACTCTTCGGCACGCTTGTAGTCTTGCGCCTGCATCGCGGCGCGGGCGGCGTCGAGATAGGCCTTGACGAGCGTGTCGTTCTTCTGGGTGGCCAGGGCGCGTTCGTCCTGCACGGCTTTGAAGCCCGCGTCCTGAGGCGGGGCCGCATTGGTCGTGGCGGGAGCGGACGGCTGTTCAGCCGCGGCAACGGGGGCCGTGCTGTCGCCGGTCGAGCAGGCCGGGAAGACAAAAGCGAACGCCGCGAGCGCGATAACGCCCGTGCGCACGAAGCGCGAGTGCTTTGCGAGGTCCATCACGATGAGACGACTCCGATGGCTAGGTGCCATGTCCGCGATGCTTGGAGACGATGAGCGGCCACGATGAGGCCGTCCGCCGACTTCCAGCGATTCCATCCGGATCGAAGGACGGGATGTTAGGGAGACGCGCAGGGGGTGTCAACCACGCTCCCGGAAGTGATTTCCGACCACCCGGGCCACCCCCTACCGGGGGGAGGGCGGGGGGGGCGTCTTCCGGGCGCGGACCGACCGAAGATCTTCGATGATTCGGGGGTCTTCGGGATCGGCGGCGAGGGCCCGTTCGAGGTCGGATTCGGCTTGCGACAGATCCCCCGATTCCGCGTAGGCGAAGGCTCTCAGAGCGTAGACGAGGGCCGTACCGCGGCCGGAAGCGACGATGCCGTTGGCCCGGCGGACGAGTTCCCCGAGGGCCGCGCGATCACCGAGCAGGCGGTGGCGGTCCCGGGCGACGAGCAGTCGCGACTCCTCGCCGCGCGGATCCCCCCACCGTTCGCCGAGCTCGGCGAACAGGGTGTCGGCTTGCCCGAGGCACGCGCGGATTTCGTCCGGTCCGAGCCCCGACGCCGCCGCGGCTTCCCGCGCGGCTCGCGCCGTCCAGAAAAGCAGCGCCGGATTCCCGGAACGTTCGTCCGCGCGCGCGCCGAGGATCCGCAGGGCCTTCGGTCCGTCGCCCGCCCGAAGCGCCGCGCGCGCCTCCTCGAGATCCTCGATGGTCGAGAGGCGGGAGGTCACCGTGGGCAACGTCGCGTTCTCCGACTCCCCCGGCTCGATCGCCGACCCGACGGTCCGGCCGCCGATGTAGGCCCCGAAGGCGTCGCTGCCTTGAGTCAACTCGTCCGCGGAGCGACGTCCCGGCGCGAGCAGCGCCGCGAGCAGACGCGCCCGCAGCGCGTCGGCGAGGGCGCGGTTTTCGAGCGTCACATCGGGGCCGGAGAGCGGGGATCGCCGCCAATCCACGAGCGACGACGCGGCACCTTCTTCGATCAACTTGCCTTCGAGGCTTCGCGACGCGCGCAGCCGCGCGTAGCGGAACTGATGCCACCCGTAGAGGGATTCGGCACGATCGAACCACTCCGCGGCGGGAGGATCGAGCAACGACGTGCCGTCGCTCGGGATCGGCGGAAGTCCGGCGATCGCGAGAATGGTCGGCGCGATGTCGACGAGACGCGCGGGCTGCACGGGCGGACGCGGCCGTCCGGCGGGGGGACGCACGATCAACGGCACGCGAAGCGTGGAATCGTGGAGGAAAAAGCCGTGGGTCGCTTCGCCCCGGTCGCCGAGACCTTCGCCGTGATCGGCCGTCACCACGACCCACGCCGATCGACCGCCGTCGGGGAGCGCGGCGAGCAGCGTCCCCAAAGCCGCGTCGCAATACGCGACTTCTCCGAGGTAGGCGCCGCGGTCGCCCGGAGCGACGGTCGGGCCTCCGGGATGACGCTCGTACGGCCGGTGCGGATCGAAGTAGTGGACGAACAGAAACCGCGACGCCGCGCTCGGTGCGCGCAGCCATTCGATCGCACGGGCGGTCGTCGTGCGCGCGTCGCGCTCGCGGAACCCCTGTCCCCCGCCGCGCGCGGTCGCACGATCGGGCTGATCGTAGACGCGGAATCCGGCGTCGAGACCGCGCCTGCGCTCGAGCGGTTCGGCGGATACGAACGCACCGGTGTCCCAACCCGCTTTGCGGAGCGTCTCCGCGATCAGCGGGTAGCCGCGCTTCGCCTCGGGAGGCACCCGAAACGAGTCGTTGTCGCGGATGCCGTGACGATCGGGGTAAAGCCCCGACATCATCGACGTATGCGCGGGCAACGTCAGCGGCACCGGCGTGAACGCTTCCGGGAACGCCGTGCCTTCCCGCGCGAGCGCGTCGATCACGGGCGTCGGACTCGAGCCGTCGGGCAGAACGGCGCCGAATACGCCGATCGCGTCGGCACGCGTGGTGTCGAGGCTGACGAGGATGACGAGCGCCGGATCGGGCTCGGCGCAACCCGCCGAGAACAGCACGACGGCCGCGAGCCACGCGCGCACGAAACGGCTCATTTCGGAGTCCCTCCGGACAAGACTTCCGCCGCGAATCCTCGCCGCACGCCACCGAAGGCGACGTCGGGAATTCCCGCGGCGGCCACGGCGTCGAGGACCGCGACGACCACGGCGTGCGGAACCGACGCATCCGCGTCGAGGCGCACGCGGACCGAAGGGGCGCGTCGTCGGACGCCTTCGAGCCACGGCACGAGGGAGACGAGCGCGTCGGCGGGGTCGGAGACCACCGCATCGTCGTCACCGACCGCGAGCGTGCCGAGCGTCTCCGAAGGCCGACCACGACCGAAACGCACCCGGCTCGCGGCCACGGCCCCGGGAGGCACATCAGCGGAGGCGAGCACGAGCACCAAGTCCTCGTCCACGGCGGGGGCTCCGCCCCGCGCGAGTCCCCGTTCGGGGGGCAACAACGCCGCGAGTCGCCCTTCCGGATCGCGGAACTTCATCGTGAGGAGAAAGAACACGAGCAGGAGAAACGTGATGTCGATGAGCGATGTGACCGGGACGGAAGCGTCCGCGTCGAAGAGTCGTTTCAGGTTGCCGCCGGGCCTCATCGCGGCACCTCTTCACCGCGCGGACGCGCGGCGATTTCGATTTTGTACAAAAGTGGACATTCGAGAGATTCGGACTCGGCGGGGGCTCCGGGAATCGGCCCCGCCACCGCGATGACGGCCTGAACCCAGCCGAACTCGAGTCGGCGGTCCGCACGGATCCGCAGGGTGCGACGCGAGGGTCTCACGTTCGAAGCGGCGACGACGGGCGGACGGGTTTCGTCGGGAAAACGCAGCGGGTCGGCGTCGGCTCTCAGCAACGCGCGCAGCGCACGCATGTCGCGAGGTTGTGCGCCGCGGTAGTAGACCGGAGGACGCGCGGGATCGAAACCGGGCGGCGGCGAGGCCGGATCGACGACGGTCACGACGAGATGCTCGGCGTCTTCGACCTGCGGCGATTCCTTCACCGAACGCGGCGCGGCGGGAAGCACGACCTTCTTCAGATCGGCGGAAGAAAACTCGTTCACCAACGCGAAGAAGATCACGAGCTGAAACACGCAGTCGATCATCGGCGTGAGATCGAGTTCCACGTCCGGCAAACGGGCGAGCGACTTCGGTGGGCGCATGGGCGCGGCGCTCTCAGTCCGCGGCCCGACCGAGCAACGATCCGACTTTGGCGGTCACGTCGAGCATCACCGCGGCCAAACGGGACTTCAGCGCGTATGCGGCCGCCGACAGCGGGATCGCGACCGTCAACCCTTGGAACGTGGTCACCAACGCGACCTTGATGCCTTCGGCGAGTTCCGCCGGACGCGGCGCGGCCAACTTCTCGATCGTGGCGAACGCTTCCATCATCCCCCACACCGTCCCGTAGAGGCCGAGAAGCGGTGCCGTGGTGGCGATGAGCGCGATCCAGCCGATGCGCCCCGAGAGGCGCAGCGTCGCTTCCTCGGCGGCGGCCGAGGCGGCCTCCTCGGCCGAAGCCAGTCCCCGATCGGCCCGCTCGAGTCCGGCCGCGAGAATGGGCGCGAGGACGCCCGGCGACTGTTTCGCGGCATCGACCGCACCCGCGATGTCCCGACGGGAAATCCGTTCTTCCAACACCGCCGTCACGTCGGGCGGAAAGAGCCTCGAGCGACGCAGCGCCATCGCCGCGTCGATGACGAGACCGACGCCGACGATCGAGCACGCGATGATCACGTAGCCGATGGTGCCGCCACCGTGGATCACGAGATCGGCGGCACCGGGCTCGGCGGCCGCGGGCGGAGGCGGAAACGAAAGCATGCCGACTTTCTAACAGACCGGACCGTCAGCGGAGAAACGCGCGCTCGGCCCATCGGAATCGAGCCGCCCAAGCCGGGCCGCCGAGCGCGGGATGCAAGGCTTCGAGCGTCGTGAACGCCGTCCGCGCGGCCGCGGGATCGCGCCCGGCGGAACGATCGGAGAGTGCCGACAGAACGATCAGGTGAAAACGCGCCTCCCAGACCCAAGGTTCGACCGCTTCGTCGCGCAATGCGCTCCACACGCCGGACGCACGGGACGTATCGCCGAGTCCCGCGATCCACGTCCACGTCCCCGAAGCGTCGACCGCTTGACCGCCTTCGATGCGCGCATCGAGCGCGCGTGCGTCGCGGCGTTCGGCCAAAGCGCGTCCTCCCGACTCGGCGCGGAGCGACGAGAGATGAAAGCGGGCCGCCCGCAACGACGACGAAGGATCCCGACCCTCGCGGACATCGATACGCGCGACGTGCTCGCGGGCCTCGGCGGCACGGAGCCGCCACCGCGCACGACGCGGCTCGGTCGCGTCGAAACGGCCGAGCGCCTCCTCGTCCACCGTCGCCGCCTCGGCATGAAGGCCGGCCTCGCGGAGTTTCCACCCGACGGCGTCGAAAGCGTCCGCACCCGCCGTCGTCCCGGAGAGATCGAGCCAGCGGCGATAGGCGCGCGCCGATGCGACCTTCGGAGCCCCCGCGACGGCGGCGCGTTCGAGAGCATCGGCGTATCGCCGCGCGAGCGCGACCACCGAGGCGCCTCGCTCCCCCGCCGCCACCAAGGCGTCGATATCGGCCGCCGCACTGTCGAGTGCGCCCGAACGCAGACGCAGACGCGTGCGGAGGACGCGCGTTTCCACCCAACCCTCGGGATCGGCCGCGACGTCGGCTTCGAGAGGAGCGAGGAAGGCGGCGGCGTCCGCCGCGAGCGTGTCGCCCGGCGGCCCGTCGGGAGCCGCCGACAAGAGCGTCGAAGCCGCGAGGCGACGCACGCCGCGCAAGGCGGAAGCGGAACCGACGACCGAGGTCGTCGCCAAAAGGTCGCGCGCACGGCGCCCCACGTCACGGGCGGCGTCGATCCGCGCGGGTCCTTCGACGAGGCCGACCGCCTCCGCACGCCATTCGAGAGCTTCGAGGCGCGCCTCGAACGCTTCCGACGGCGTCGCCGTCGCGGCGGCGATCTCGAGGGCCTCCGCGGCTTCGATGCGACGCCCCTCCCGCCTGAGCGTCGCGGCGACGACGAGCGGAGACGGCGGAGGCCCGCCCGTTCCGGGGCGCGACGCGCTCGCCGACGGCGCCCGAGGGACGTCGAACGACGCACCGAGTTCCGCGGCGAGACGGCCGCCCGCGTCCACGAGTGCCGTGAAGGCCGGATCGGCGGGATCCACGCGGAGAACCGCACGCCGGAATTCGTCGAACGCTTCCGCCGCCCCTTTGGCGTCGCCGAGGGCGCGGCACGCCCGGCACGATCCTTCGAGGGCCCAGGGCAGCCAACCGCCGATGGCGGGATCGGATTCGGACTCGAGTGCGAGTGCGTCGAACAGGTCGCGCGCCTCGCGCCGCACGTCGGGCGCTTCCGGCGCCTTCGCGAGCGGCGCGGCGAGCAAGCGGGCTTCGGCGGCTCGGTGGGTGGCGCGCGCCCACGCGGCCGCACGCGAAGCGTCGCGGGGGGCCCGCCCGCCTGCCTCGGCGCGCAGGGCGTCGAAGCCGCGACGCGCAGCTTCCGCACACCGCCGACGCGCCGGAACGTCGTCACCCCAAGCCACGGCGCAACGACGCCACAACTCCGCGATCTCGAATTCGAGCGCCGCGGCGACGGCCGACGCGGGTCGTTCGGCCCCTGCGAGTCGAGCCGCAGCGGCGGCGACGGCCTTCTCCATCTCCGCGGGCGTCTCGCGACCGACGACCCGCCGACGCGCCTCGACGAGCGTTCTCACGGTTTCGGCGGCGGATCCGCCTCCCGCATCCGAGAGTTCGAGGACGCGCAAGGCGACGTCGGGCATCCCCGCGCCGACGAGAAGATCGACCGCCGCGTCGGAGGCGTCGCGGCGGATCGCCTGCGCGGAGAGCGCTCCCGCGACGAAGAACGGAAGACACGAACGGAAGAGGCGCGAAAGGCTCATGGAAATGCACGAAGCCCGCTCCGCGGGGCGGAACGGGCTTCGTCGAAGCATCGTGTCGATCAGTTGCCGACGTTGACGGCGGGTTCGACTTCGTCCTTCACGAGCACCTTCACCTTGAGGAGGATGATGAGATCCTTCATCGAGGAGTAGTTGCCCTTGCGGCTGAAGAGGAAGGAGAGGACCGGGATGTCCGAAAGGATCGGGATTCCCGATTCCATATCCTGCTCTTCGAAGTACTTGAGACCACCGAGGAGGAGCGTCGCGCCGTCGGGCATCACGACCGTCGTCTTCACCGACTCCTTCTTGAGTTCGGGGAGTTCGAGGGTGACGTTGGAACCCGTTCCGAGCGAGGTCGTCTTCTGACGGATCGGGCGGACGACCGACGCGACGGTCGGGCGCAACTCGAGGGTCACGAAGCGGCGATCGTTCGACACGGTCGGGCGGACGTCGAGGATGACGCCTTCCTTGACCACGTCGACGACCGGATCGGCGACGACCGATCCCTGCGCGATTTCGACGTCGAAGTCCTTCACGTACGCGATCTCGGTGAGCACCTGCAGATTCGCACGCTGCGTGTTCGCCACCACGAGGCGCGGGGCCGTCACGGTGTTGACGCGCTTGTACTTCTGCACCGCACGGAGAATCGCCTCGAGTTGGGTGTTGTCGAGGTACGTCGCCTGCAGCGAGAAGCCGCCCGACGCCGTGAGGGTATCGGGGTTGCCGAGCGAGCGGGTGAAGATGTTCTCGGAGCGCGAACGGATGTCTCCGTCGGCACCGCGCGAGTAGTACGCGCCGGACGAGTTGTCCGAACCGAGCACCGAGGTCGCGCCCGGCTGACCGAAGTCGTCGAACGGAGCGCTCGTGCCTTGGCCCGGGACACCCTGACCGCCGGAGTTGTCGCCGAGTCCGCGCCAGTCGACGCCGACTTCCTGGAGGAAGTTGTTCTCGACCGCGACGAAGCGCGATTCGATTTCGACTTGGATGCCGGTGCTCTTGCGGAGGCTGCCGAGGAGATCCGCGATCTTCTTTTGGTTCTCCGCGGTCTGCTTCACGACGAGCGTGCCGTTCTTGTCGATGATCGTGTTCGTCGGATCTTCATCCCACGACGCCTTGTCGACGGTTTCACGGATCATGCCGATGAGACGGTCGGCTTCGATCGCCTTGTTGTCTTCGCCCGAATCGCCCTCTTCTTCGGGGGCCTTCGTGCCGGCGCCCGACGGGTTGAGGTTGATGTCGATGCCCGGGTAGGAGTTCAGCTTCGCCGTGAGGTCGCGCACTTCGTAGAAGCTCGTGACCTTCGACTTGCGCATCTCTTCCGGAGTCGTGATGCGGATGCGGCCTTCTTCCACCACGTAGCGGAGCTTCAGCGACTCGACGGCGAGCTTGAGCGCCGCCGCGGCCGAGATTTCACCGAACTGGAGGTTGAGGTTGCGATCGGCGGCCGGAACCTTCTCGTCGACCGCGCGGTCGATCGTGACGTTCTTGCCGGTCGAGTTGCGGATGAACTTCAGCGCTTCATCCAGCGGCTTCTCCTGCCAGTCGACGTTCTTGAGGATCGTCGTGTCGAGCATGCGCTGGATTTCGGCGTCGACGTCCGAGACTTCGGCCTTGTCGGGCTGGAGTTCGATCGGACCGCGGTTCGCGATGGCGCGCCACTTGTCGAGATCCGGGTACATGACGGTCGCGTTTTGCGGAACGCGGATGTCCTGCACCTCCTCGATCCAACGCTGCCACTGTTCGCGATGACGCGCGATGTTGTCGGCGTGGATCGAGTCGAGTTCGGCGCGACGGGCGTATTCCTTGAGCTTGCGGGCGCGCTCGTTCGCGAAGTCGAGGCGGATCGCCTCGTCGCAAAGGCGCTGGCACTCGCCGAACTTCTCGCGCTTGAACGCGTCTTCGGCGAGGTTGAGACGCTCGTCGATGGAGCGCTGCACGCGGGCGCGCTCTTCGTCGGCGCGTTGGCGCTCGATCGACTTGGCGGCTTCGAGTTGTTCCGCGGCCGCGTTGCGGTCGGCGGATTCCTTCGAGGCCACGGCCTTGTCGAGCGCCGCCTTCACCTGATTCTCGTTGAAGTCGGCGTCGGCGGCCGGGTTCGCGCGGAGGAGGATGAGCGCCTTCTTGAGGTTCTCGATCTCCGCGGCGTGGTTGCCTTCGGCACCCGCCTTCATCGCGAGGTTGAAGTGGTAGCGCGCGAGGGTCACGGCCTGATCGATGCGGGCGACCGAAGTCTTCCACGCATCCTGGGCCGCGAGGTCCTTGCGGGCGCCCGGGGTACCGAGAATGGCGTTGACCTTCTCGAGTTCACCCTGCGCGTCCTTGTTGGAGGGATCGATTTCGGTCGCGAGCGTGAACTCGCGCGCCGCCTCCTCGAAGCGACCGTCCTCCATCGCCTTGCGACCGTTCGCGAGGTGCGCCTTGCACACCTCGGCACGCTTCGCGTCGATGGCCTTTTGACGATCGGCCACATCCTGAATGGACATGCCTTCCGTCGTGGTGACGGCCTCGGGCTGCGCGCCCGGGCTCACGAGACGGACGGCGGGGATGCCCTGCTCGACCGGCTTCGCGGACTCCGACGATCCGTCGGTGGAACAGCCGATGACGACCAAAGACGTCACGGCAAACAAGACTGGGAACTGGAACCCAAGCGCGCGTCGCGACATGGCACCTCGTTTCGATCGCGGACCCCGAGGGGTACGCCACTCAATCCATCCGTTCGATGTCGGGACCTGCCTTGCCAAGACCACGCAGCGTGATCCGCAGGGCAACGGGATCCGAACATCGTTCTCCGTTGGGAGCCGGGATTATAGGGAGGGGTAAAGGGGCTGCAACCCGGCTCAACGTTTTTCGATCGTCAGGGTCTCGTCCGGAGCCCCACCCCCGGACAAGGTCACCGAAACCGTCCGCCAAACGTCGCGGCGCACGGTGGAAACCCGCTTCGGGATCCCCCCTTCGAGCACCACACGGCCGGCGGCGTCGAAAACCACCTCATCCCGCGAACGCTCGGTTTCCGAGAGGGCTTCGGCGATTTTCGCCACGGTCCGCCCCGTCGTCCAATCGAGCCCGGTCGAAGGATCGACGTCGCCGACGGGCTTTCCTTCGGCCACGGTCACGATGCGGGT
>JAFMJN010000194.1 GCA_017853435.1 Planctomycetota bacterium
GGAGCGCCGTGTCTTCTTGAATCGTCGCTTCCGTTCGGACCCGATCTCGCTCTCGCAGACGGAGCCGACTTCGAGTCGCATCGCACGTGGATTCTGCCGTTCGACGGGGGAGACTCGGTGCGGCGTTCGCTGACCCTCGCGCGCTTCTATCGCACCGTCGCGCCGTGGGTGCAGGAAAACCCGCTGATCTTCCACGCGAGTCGATCCGACCCGGAGGGCGTGCGCGCCGCGGTCGAACAGGCGCGTGCGGTCGGTTTCGAGATGGTCATCATGACGTTCGGGAGCGGATTCGACGCCGAATCGCGCGATCCGAAGTATCGGGAGACGTTCAAGAGTCTCGCGCAGGAAGCCGCATCGAAGGGCGTCGCCCTCGGCGGATACTCGTTGCTCGCGAGTCGATCGGTCGGTGCGGAGACGGACGTCGTCGATCCGAGAACGGGAAAGCCGGGCGGCGCTTTCTTCGGGGCGAGTCCGTGCCTCGCGAGCGCGTGGGGAAAGTCCTACATCGACGACCTGAAGGCGTTTTACGCGACGGCGGGTCTCTCGGTGCTCGAACATGACGGTTCGTATCCCGGCGACCTCTGCGGGTCGACGACCCATCCCGGGCATCGCGGGCACGGCGACAGCTATTGGATGCAGCGGCGCGCGATCACGGAGTTCTATCGGTGGTGTCGGGGGGAGGGGATCTACCTGAACGTTCCCGACTGGTATTTCATGCACGGTGCGTCGAAGACCGGGATGGGATATCGCGAGACCAACTGGTCTCTCCCTCGCGAGCGTCAGGAGATCATCGAGCGGCAAAACATCGTCGACGGGGTAAGGACGAAAGCCCCGACGATGGGATGGATGTTCGTGCCGTTGATGGAGTACCACGGCGGTGGCCCCGCGGCGACGATCGAACCCTTGAGCGAGCACATCGATCATTACCGTCGTCGTTTGCGCAATCTTCTCGGCGCGGGTGTTCAGGCCTGCTGGCGGGGGCCGCGACTTTGGGACGGCGATGCGGTGCGCACGATGGTCGGCGCGGAAGTCGCGTGGTTCAAGAAGCATCGACGCATCCTCGAGTCCGACATCGTTCCGATCCGGCGAGCCGATGGACGGTCGGTGGACGGATGGGTCCACGTCGATCCGCAGGGATACGACGTTGCGCTCGCGATGTTCTTCAATCCCCTCGATGCCGCGACGGAATCGGACGTCGAGATTCCACTCGTTTATTCGGGACTTTCGGGCGAGGTCCGCGTGAGCGTCGACGACGGACCTTGGGTCGTCGCGCGAACCGACGGGCAGTCGAAACTCTCCATGAAACTCGCGATACCGGCTCGATCTTCGAAGTCCGTGATCGTGCGTCGTTCATGAGTCGACACGGATCGAACGGCGTGTCCATGAAGATCGCGTAAATCCTCGCGCGGGGATGCGGTGCGCTTTTGCGAACCCCGAAGGCATCTTCTCCGCCTCTTTACATGGCGGTCCTAGCCTACGTGCGGTGAAAGACCCGACGTGTGCGTCGGTGCGCGACGAATCGCGGGATCGGCCCGCGAACGAAGCGGACGCGACACGGGGACTGCACCGCGTACAGAGAGGCATGCCAGTGAGAAACGCAGTACTTCAAGCCGTCATGTTGAGCTTCGGAATCGCAGCAGCGGCCGTCGGTCAGTCCGTGGTCCCGGTCTCGTCGGATATCTCCACGTCGACGACGTGGACGGCGAACAACGTCTACAAGCTCGAGAGTCAGATCTACGTGCTTCCGGGCGCGACCCTGACCATTCAAGCGGGCACGGTGATCGCGAGCACCACCAACCTCGGTGGTTCTCTCGCCGTGTGCAAGGGTGCGCAGATCTTCGCGCAGGGCACCGAGAAGAACCCGATCATCTTCACGTCGCAGGCGGATGTCGCGACGTGGACCGCGGGCAACCCCAAGACGGGCACGTGGCGTGCCGCGGCGAACGAGTGGGGCAACCTCACGATCATGGGCGGTGCCTACATCTCGGAGAACGTGATCACCGCCAACACCGCGTCCCCGAACGCCGCGAACGTCGCGCCGATGGAGGGCCTCACGGCCGGATTCCCCGGCGACACGAAGGTTCTGTACGGCGGTGGAAACGACGACGACGATTCGGGCAGCCTTTCCTACGTTTCCTTCCGCTACGGCGGAAAGGTGATCGGGCTCAACAACGAACTCAACGGTCTTTCGCTCGGCGGCATCGGTCGTGCGACCGAAATCAACCACGTCGAGATCATGAACAACGTCGACGACGGCATCGAGATTTGGGGCGGGACCGTCAACCTCAAGCACTTCTCGATCTGGAACGTCGGCGACGACTCGCTCGACATCGATCAGGGCTACCGCGGGAAGATCCAGCACGGCCTGATCGTGCAGGGCTACTCCGTGGGTGCGGCTCAGGGATCCGGCGTCGGTGACAACGCCATCGAAATCGACGGCGCCGAACAGGCGGACTACCAGCCGGTCACCACGACCTGCATGTACAACCTGACGGTCATCGGTCAGCCGGGATCGACCGGCGGTGACCACGGAACCGCGTGGCGCGACAATGCGAACGCGCAGATCCGCAACTCGATCTTCATGGACCTCGGCGAGCGCCTCGTCGCGATCGACAACGTCGACGGCGACGGTGGGCTCGGCTACGGGTACAACGGCACGCTTTCGTGGGCGGCGCGTTGGACGACGTCGTCCTCCACGACGTCGACCGTGAACGCTCCGGCGAACCCCGCCGCGTTCTACACCGCCCAGCTTCCGGGTTTCCTTTGCGAGATCACCGATTCGGTGGCGTTCCGCAACACGAATACGAGCGCGTACACCGAGGCCAACAACCGCGGCGTGTTCAACGCGGCGAACAACAACGTCCAGATCGCCTCGACCGCGGACGCCGACGCCCCGATCCAGTCGTTGACGCGTGGTGCGGCCGCGAACGTCTTCGGAACGCTCGTCATGCGTCCCGTGACGTTCGTCGATCCGCGTCCGAAGAACCAAGCGCTGACGTCCGTCAACTGGGCTCCGAACGACGCCTTCTTCAGCGGCGCGCGCTACCGCGGCGCGTTCGCTCCGGGCAACCTGTGGACGACGGGTTGGACCGCGGCGACGGCGTTCGGAATGATGCCGAACGAGCCGTGGACCGACCTCGGCGGCGAACTCAACGGCACCTACGGCGCCCCGGTGTTCTCCGGCAGCGGTCCGCTCACCGCGGGATCCCCGTTCACCTTCTCGTTGAGCAACGCCAAGGAAAACAGCCTCTGCTACCTCGTCGCGGGTGTGGCGAAGTTGAACCTGCCTTTGGCCTCGGGCGTTGTCGTGCCCGACTTCAACACCGCCTCCGGTGGGCTCCTCATTCCGATCTTCACGGACGGAACGGGCTCGGCCGTGATCGGCGGAACGTGGCCGGCGCTTCCGGCCGGCGTGACCCTCTATCTCCAAGTGGGTGTCACGGATGCGGGCGGTCTCCTCGGCCTCTCGCTCTCGAACGCGCTGGCCGCCACGGCCCAGTGAGTTCACGAAGGTCCGTCGTCGACCTTCACGGGAATGGATGAGCCCGTGAAGGCGGCGACGCGACCGGTCGATCGGGCGTCCCGGCACGCGTCCGGGACACCGATCGGGTGTCGTTCAGTCAGTCGCGTGGTTCGGGTGCGTTTTCGCCAGGTATGAACACACACACCATCATCCGCCCGAAAGTCCTCGCCGCGATCGTCGTGATGGGAATCGCGTGGTGCGGAGGCGCGTGCGGAAACGAATCAGTCGCCGACGTTCGTTCCACCAAGGGAACGGCGGAGGATGCGGCGTTGCGCCCGGATACACGGCGCTGCCTGGACTTGGCGTTCGCGGCGGCTTCGAAGATGCCGACCCAACCGCACGGCCGAAATCGTGCGAGACTCCGGGCGGAAATCGCCGAATCCGCGCTCGATGTCGGCGCTCTCGACGCGTGCGCGTCGTACCTCGCCGCCGTCGAAGGATGGCGAAAGCCGTTCGTCGCCGCCCGCCTCGCCGAGGCTTGGGCCACACGCGGGAACGCCGCGCAGTCGGCGGCGGCGCTTTCCGAAGCGGTGTCCGCCCTCTCGCCCGAATCCGCCGCGGTCTTTTCCCAAGATTGGCAACGCGACCGTGTGCGCGCCCAGATCGCACGGGCCCTGATCGCGTCGGGGAAGACCGATGCCGCCGCGTCCTACCTTAAGGATCTCGTGGCGTCCGAGGCCTCGCGCACGCTTCCACTCGAGGCGTCTCGGGCCTCCGTCGCGACTTTCCCTGCGACGATGTCGGCGATCGACGGTTGCCTCGCGACCAACGACTTCGATCGGATGCAGTTCGCCGTCGAAGCTCTTCTCGCATTCCCATCGACGATCCTGTCCGATTCCGCCCTTTTCGACGCCATCGAAGCCAAGTGCGTGGGTACGGTCGCGAAGTTCCCCACGGAGTTCCGCGCGCAGGCGTTGACGCGACTCGCCGGGCGTGCTCTCGAAGTGGCGGAACCCGTTCGTGCGCGACGGCTTCTCGATGCCGCCGAGGCGTCGGTTGTGGCCGCCACGATGCTGCCCGAGGATGGATTGCCCCTGCGCGCGCGCGCCGTCGCGATGCGCTACGCCTCCGGCGAGAAAGAGGCGGCGTCGACCGCGTTCGCCGCTCTCGAAGCCGAGTTCGTTTCCCGACGCGGCGGCATCGTCGATATCCGCCGAGCGGGTGTCGTCCGAGCGTTCGCCGAAGCCGCTTGGCGCATGGACCGGAAGTCGAAAGCCGCCGAATTGTGGCTACGAGCGCTCGACGAAGGGCTTGCGAATCCCAACTCGCGGCCGCGTGCCGAGGACTTGGCGGCGACGTGCCGATCGATCGTCGCGGTCGGTGCCGTACCCGATGCCGCGTTCCTCGCGAAAGCCGATGCCCTTCTTCAGGGATTGGGGGATCCATGGTGACGCTCCGATTGCCCGCGTGGTTCTTCCTCGGAGTGGCCTTGTCTTTGACGGCCCCCGTGTTCGCACAAGAGGTCCCCGGATCCATCCGCGGTCTCGTCAGCGACAAGGAGTTCGACGTCCCTCTCGTGGGCGCCGTGATCACCATCGCGGAAACGGGTCAGCGGGTAACGACGGGCGACGGCGGGAATTTTGTCTTCAAGGCCGTGGTTCCGGGGCGCTACACGTTGGTGTTCAGCAAGGACGGGTATCAGCGTGTCGTCCGCGCGGATGTCGCGGTGTCGGCGGCGCAGTTGACG
>JAFMJN010000195.1 GCA_017853435.1 Planctomycetota bacterium
TCACGATGGCCGGACCGATCTTCGGACTCGCCGCCGACTGGATGGCCTTCGGGAAGATTCCCGCCGTGGGAACGATCGTCGCGACGGTGATCGTGATGTCCGCCCTGATTCTCCTTGCCCTCGGACGTCCCGCGGTGAAGGCGGCCGCCGCCGTCTTCGCCGTGTTGATCTGCGGAGGCGCCGATCTCTCCGCGCAGGAGCCCGCGGAAACCCCTCGCGAACGTCGCGTCGCGACGTTGCTCCGCCTCGAACATGAGCGTGTCGACGATCCCGCCGCGTGGCGTGACGCGTTGCGATCGCCGCTCGATCCGGGATTGTTGGTTCAAGGCGTCATGGGGCTCGGGCGCGTCGGACATCCCGATTTGAAGAGCGCATTCGCCGAGCTGTTGCAGGATCGACCGACGCCGTGGTCGGAGCGTCTGCAAACGGCGGTTGCGTCCGCGATCGGCCGCTTCGGCGATGCGGATCTCTTGGCGGCTTGGCATCGATCGCTCGACGAAGTCCACGTCGCCCGGGCGTTGGGCGCCTGCGGTCGATGGCCGTCCGACGCGAAGGCGCGTGCGGAAATCGAAGCGCGGTTGTCGCATCGGGACGTCCCACCGGCGGACGGCGATGCGGGCGAAGAGCGGGATCCGATCGCGGTCCGACTCATCCGACTCACGGGAATGTCCGACCCCGAAGGCGACACGCTCGCCGCGGCGTTGCTCGCGGGCGAAACGGAGACCTTCCGTCTCCGCGCCGCTCTGTTCCGTTTCGTTCGAGGACCGCGTGCGCCCGCCGGATTGCGGCCGTTGCTCGTCGCGCAACTCGACGACCTCGACGGGGAAGTGGCGGGCCTCGCGGCGCGCGCCTTGATGCGCTCGGAGGGAGCGGGAGAGCGCGAGGCCGCCGCCGTGGCCGAACGATTGACCCTCGGCGGAACGCGCCTCGCCACGCTCGATCGGCTGGCGGCGCTCGGCCTGCGTTCCCACGAATCGGCCGTTTTGGCGGTCCTCGCGCAACTCGCGTCGTCCGATCCGCAGGTGCGGCGTGCCGCCGCGGAAGCCTCGGCGCCGAAATCGGGGTCGTTGTCGGAGTCGCGACTTTCCCGGGTGGTGACGGCGTTGATTTCGGTGGCCGACGATCCGAAGGAAGTCGACGACGTGCGGCGGGCGGCCATGATTTCGCTCGGAAGCGTCGCCCCCGCGACCGCGCGTGCGCGACGCGACGCGTGGCGGCTCTCCGAAGCACCGATGCTGCGCGGGGCCGCGTTCGCCGCTTCCGCGGTCGGTCGCGTCGACGACGCGCTCGAAATCGCGTTCGACGATCCGGATCGACGGGTGGCGCAAAGCCTGCTCGAGGCGGTCGTGGCGCGATTCGAGGGCGGTCGTCCTTTCGAAGCGGGCGAGATCGACGTCTTGAATCGTTGGTGCGGGTTCGCGGAAAAGCCCTCGCCGGCGTTGCAAGGTCGATTCGGGGACGACTCCGTGCGCCGGGCACTGATCGCGCAGATCGCCGCGGGGCTGTTGAAGTCGAAGTTTCGGAGCGGAGTTCCGGACGGTTGGGCGCGGGGATCGGCGTCCGCCCTCGCCCCCGCCGACGTCGAACCACTTCAGGCTTGGCTCGACGTCGCCACCCTCGCGCCCTCCGCCGAGGATCGTCCTTGGCTCGAAGGGCTCCTCGTCCACGAAGTCGATGACATTCGTCGACGTGCGCGTGCGGCACTCGCGGCGAGCGGCCGTCATGTCGAACTTCCGCGGCGCACGCTCGCCGGAATTCCCGTGTCGTCGCTCCCTTGGGAGGAGATCGCCGCGGATCTCGCGGATCCCCGTATCCACGTTTGGGAGGTGGAAACCGAGCGTTGCGGCACATTCACGATCCATCTCGACGACGCGGCCGCCCCGGTGACCGTGTGGCGACTCGGTCGACTCGCTCGGGAAGGGTTCTTCGCGGGTGGGTCGTTCCATCGCGTCGTGCCCGCCTTCGTCATCCAAGGAGGTTGTTCGCGTGGGGACGGCTGGGGCGGCCCCGGGTGGGTGCAACGCTGCGAACTGTCGGACCTACCGTACGAAGCGGGGACCGTGGGGATGGCCCTCGCGGGGAAGGACACGGGCGGGAGTCAATGGTTCGTGACGCACCGTCGGACGCCGCATCTCGACGGGCGCTACACGGTCTTCGGTCGCGTCGTCGACGGAATGGACGTCGTCGATTCCGTCCTGCCCGGCGAGCGCATCGTCGCGGTCCGTGCGAGGATGTTGCCCGAATGACGACGCGCCGCGCACTTCTTCGCATGGTCGCCGGGACCGCGATCGCGGGATGCGCGTCCCCGTCGACACGCGACGTCGACGCCGAACTCGAGCGGCGCCACCGACAACTTCGCGGTGTGGATCCCGAAAGCGTGGCGGACGACGCGACGTACTGGGAGACGGTCCGTGCGGGCTACGACGTCGATCCTCGCGTCGTGAATCTCAACAACGCGGGGGTGTGCCCGACGCCGAGATCCGTGCTTGAAGCCATGAAGAGCGCTTGGGATGCCGCCAATCCGCTGCCCGCGCACACCTTGCTTCGCGTGCAGGAAAAGAAGGTCGAAGACGCGCGGCGGGCTCTCGCGACGTACCTCGCGTGCGATCCCGAGTCGTTGGCGATCACACGCAACGCCAGCGAATCGATGGCGACCTTCGCCCTCGGTCTTCCCCTCGCCCCGGGCGACGAGGTCGTCGTCACCGATCACAACTATCCGCGCGTCCTCCAAACGTGGGCGCAGCGCGCCCGCCGCGACGGCATCGTCGTCAAGACGGTGTCGCCGACGTCGGAGGCGAGCGACGACGCCCTGTTCGAGGGGATCTTCTCCGCGGTCGGCCCGAGGACGAAGGTGGTCGAAATCTGTCATGTGACGAACGTGCTCGGACGGGTGTGGCCCGTCGCGCGGATCGTCGAAGAAGCGCGTCGTCGGGGCATCGACGTGATCGTCGACGGGGCTCACGCCGTTCATCACGTGCCGGTGTCGATCGAAGCACTCGGCGCGTCGCACTACGCGGCGAGCCTCCATAAATGGGTCGGCGCTCCGGTGGGCACCGGACTGCTCGTGCTCGCGAAAAATCGCATCCGCGGTCACTTCGCCCTGATGCCACCCCCCGCGTCCCTCGAAGGCGACATCCGCAAGTTCGAGGAAACGGGGACGCGCCCCGCGGCCCCGCGGCTCGCGATTCTCGAAGCGCTGCGCTTTCAGGAATCGATCGGCCTCGCGCGAAAACGCGCGCGACTCGCGTGGCTGCGTCGACGGATCACGGAGCGCGTACGCGGACGGTCCGATGCGCGCGTCTTGGGCGCCGAGGGAGACGGGCAGGCACCGGGCATCACGTTCATCGCGTTGCCGGGGCGGGATCCGAAGGTGGTGACCGCGCGTCTGCTCGAGCGTCACGGCATCCTCGTGGTCGGTGTCCCCGCGTGGAGGGAGCCGGGTATTCGCGTCTCTCCGAACGTCTACACCACCGCCGCGGACGTCGATCGATTCTCCGAGGCGTTCGAAGCCGTGTTGAAGGAGACGCCGTGAAGCGCTTCCTCGCCTTCCTCCTCGTCGTCGTCGCTCTCGGTTGGGTGACGCGCGACGCGCTCGACGTCGGTTTCCTCGCGGACGACTGGTATCTCGCCGAACGGATCGCGGCGGACCGCGTCGATCACCCAGGAATCTTCGATCGCGTCGTGCGCTCGGTGACCAACACGTGGTCGCCCACCTTCGAGGTCTTTCGTCCGCTGACCATTCTCTCGATCGAACTGGATTGGTCGCTCTTCGGGGACGAAGCCGGACTCCATCATCTGCAGTCGATCTTCCTTTGGGCGCTTCTCTGTTGGTTGTTGTCGGGAGTCGTGTTGCGACTCGCCGACGTGGAAGGTTTGGGGAAGAGAGTCGTCATCGCCGTCTGGTTCGGTTGCTGGCCCGCATGCGTCGAAGCCGTTGCGTGGCTCGTCGCACGGCAGGATCTCTTCGTCGGCATCGGTGCGGTGATGATGCTCTCCGCGCTCGTCCGTCGACGCGAGGATCGGTTCGGTCCGGTTTTCGGTCTTTGCGTCGCGTTGCTCGCCAAGGAAACCGCGGTCGTCCTGCCGTTCCTTCATGTTTTCGCCGATCGCCTCCTGCACGGTGCGAACCCGGGCGTCGGGGTCGGGAAGGAATGGACCGAGCGCCTCAAGCGCACGCTTCCGCTGTTCGTCGTGCTCGCGTCGTACTTCGGGATCCGCATGCTCGTGTTCGGACGCATCGGCGGCGCCTACAACGGGCGGTCGCCCGGCGAGCATCTCTCCGATCGCGACGGTCTCTTCGCGATCCTCGCGGCGGCGGTCGAAAGCGGGTTGCATGTCCTCACTCCGTTGAACGCCGCGATGGCGGAACCGCGGAGGCTCTTCGGATCCGACGCACCGAGCGGGGGAGTCCCGCTCGCGGCCCGCGTCGTCTGCGGGGCGACGTTCGGACTGATCGTCCTCGTCGGTGCGATGACCGCGGCGGTCCGTGGCCCCGGGAAAACCACCTTCAAGGCGCGATTCGCGTTGTTCGCGCTGTTCGCGGTATTGCCGACGATTCTTCTGACGATGACGGGTAGCCGCGTCACTCCGGAACTCACACAGAGCCGCTTCCTCGTCCTTCCGTTCGTCGGTCTCGCGCTCGCGGTCGGGCCGTCGACCGCGACGTTGATCGACGCGCGGCGCTTCGTCGTTTGGGTGATCGCCCTCGCCGCGATGATGGGGGCGGTGCTGTGGAGGAACAACCTCGACCCGTATCGACACGCGTCGGCAAGAACGCGTTCCATCGCCGATGCGGCGCTGCGCGGTGTGACGCCCGGAAGCACGGTTTGGATCGACGGTTGGTTCCTCGACGACCCGGCCGGGTCGATGGTTCCGAAGACCGAAGTGAACATCTGCGCGGGTGCGTACGTCTTCGGCGGTGCGATCGGCAGCGTCGGACGCCCGCCGTTCGTCGCGCCTCCGGGCGTCGACGTGCGCTTGGTCACCCCCGACTCCGTGCGTCACGAGCCGGGCGTCCCGTCTCCGTTGTGTGCGGCGTTGACGGGCGGATCCGCGTCTCCGATCTTCAAACGCCTCGAAATCGCGGACGGCGAACCGTTGCTGCGGGACGTCGTTCCCCCGATGGGCGCGCTCGTTCTCCATGGCGCAACTCCCACGCAGGGTGACGCTCTTCGTC
>JAFMJN010000196.1 GCA_017853435.1 Planctomycetota bacterium
CATGCCGCGGCAGATCCCGTTCATCATCGCGAACGAGGGCTGCGAGCGGTTCAGCTTCTACGGGATGCGCAACATCCTCACGGTCTTCCTCGCTTCGACGTTCTTCGCCACGCTGCCCGCGGCGGAAGCGCAGAGCGAGGCCAAGGAGATCTTCCACGTCTTCGTAGCGGGGGTGTACTTCTTTCCGCTGCTCGGAGGGTGGATCTCGGACCGTTTCTTCGGCAAGTACCTCACCATCCTCTGGGTGTCGGTGGTCTACTGCGTCGGCCACGCGCTGCTCGCCATCTACGAAAACGAGCCCAAAGGGTTCTACGCCGGGCTCTTCCTCATCGCGCTCGGTTCGGGCGGCATCAAACCGCTCGTCTCGACCTTCATGGGAGATCAGTTCGACCAGTCGAACAAGCAACTCGCCAAGGTCGCCTTCGAGGCGTTCTACTGGATCATCAACTTCGGCTCGTTCTTCGCGTCGCTCATCATGCCGAAGTTGTTGGAAGGGGCGGGACCGGCCAAGTGGTGGGGGCTCCCCGCCGCGTCGGTCGCGTTCGGCATCCCGGGCGTGCTGATGCTGATCGCGACGGTCTTCTTCTGGGCCGGTAGGCACCGCTACGTGAAGATCCCACCCGCTCCCCCGGATCCCCACTCCTTCTGGAACGTCATCCGCACGGCCCTCGCCCCGCGTGACGGCGTGACGTTGGGGTTGGCGCTCGCGATCGCGGGCTGCGTCCTCGCGCTCGGATCGGTGGCGATGATCTGGGTCCTCGGGTGGAAGCTCGTCATCGCGCTGTGCCTCGCGCTCGTCTTGGTGCTGTTCGGCGTCGGCCTCGGCACGTGGTGCGAACTCGACCACGCGCGCGGCGAACACCCGGACGCGGCCGTCGACGGCGTGCGTTCCGTCCTTCGTGTCTTGGTGATTTTCGCGTTGGTCACCCCGTTTTGGTCGCTCTTCGATCAGAAGGCGTCGACCTGGGTGTTCCAGGCGAACGCGATGACGAAGCCCACGTGGTTCAGCCCGGCGCAGATGCAGGCCCTGAACCCGGCTTTGGTCATGCTGATCATCCCCTTCAACAACCTCGTCGTTTACCCGTGGCTCCGCCGCAAGGGCAAGGAACCCAGTCAGCTCGGCCGCATGGCGCTCGGGATGGCCCTCGCCGGTGCGTCGTGGATCGTCGTCGGAGCCATGCAGCTTCTGATCGACGGCGGGGGCGCGATCTCCATCGCCTGGCAGGTGCTCCCCTACATCCTTCTCACCGCCGGAGAAGTCCTTCTCTCGGCCACGGGACTGGAGTTCGCGTACAGCCAAGCCCCCGCGTCCATGAAGGGCGTGATCATGAGCTTCTGGAGCCTCGCGGTCACCGTCGGCAACCTTTGGGTGCTGATCGTGAACGTCGGCGTGAAGAACGACACCGTGCTCGGAGCGATCGAACGCTCCGGCGTGAGTTCGATCGCGTTCCAAATGTTCTTCTTCGCAGTCTTCGCCCTCGCGGCCGCCTTGGCCTTCCATCTCGTCGCCAAGCGCTACAGGATGGTGGACAACTATCGGCGGTAGGACCGTCCCCGATAGCCTCGGACTTCCGGTATATGATATTCTCAAGACGAGAAGATCATATGCTCACAAATTGAGACGAAGAGTGGATTGGCGAGGCTCGTGGGACATTGGGGAACCCTCACGGTCCGCGCTCAATCCGCCACGATCGCCGTAATCGGCGGATCAGGCCTGCTCCTGCTCGGAGGGGTCGATCGGTTTCCCCTCGACGCCAGTGTCGTGGCCTTGTTCGATGTGGAGACGAACGATGACCTGCTCTAGCGACATCGACGAACTACGCGCTCGGCTCGTCGATTACTCATGGAGAGCTTGGAGTTGCCTCGGCGTCGCCGGGTGGCCCGAGAGCGGGTTTCCCACGTGCATCGACATCGATGCCATGGTTCTGCTCACCGGTCGGCTTGGAGATCTCGACGCCCGCCTCCGCGACGAGTCCATCGATTGGTGTGTCACCAACATCGCCTTCGTTTCACGGTCACGTATCGATCACCTTCGGAAAGACGGTATCTCGGGAACCGCGTGGGCCGGATACGCAGGCACAATTCAAAAAGCCACGAAACAGCGATGGCCGGGGGCCGGGGAACCGTTCGATTGGCGGGCGTCGGGCAAGTCCCGACTCGCGCAACGGCATGACGGCGCCACACTCGGGCTTCGCTGCCGCGCTCTATTCGGGGCAACCGCGCGAAGCGAGGTTCTCCGCATTCTTCTCGTCGAAGACGAGACGCGCACCTTGGACGCTCGGGAAATTGCGGTGGAAGCGGCCTATACGAAGCGATCGATCAGCGACGCACTCGCGAGCCTCGCGTCCGCCGGAGTGGTGCGCGCGACGGCGGTCGGCAACGCCCTTCAATTCCGACTCACGCGACGCGCCGAACTTGAAGCACTCCTTGCACCCCTTCCCATCCGGCGTACCAGCCAACGCGCCTTTTGTCGGGTCATGGCGGCGATACTCGAGTCCCGCGATGCGATTCGATCCGCCTCCGATCGACTGGCGAAAATCGAAAGCGCGCGCCTCACGCGGACCATCTCGGCGGACGTGCAATGCATCGATCCCCGATCGAACCCTTTGTCGTCGAACACACCTTCCCTCGATGCCTGGGTCGATTGGGCCATCGATCAATGCCGACTGCAGTGCGGCGTCTCGGAGAAACCATCGAAGCGCAAGTCGACGCGGATCTCCAGTTCCGTCTAGGTTCCTAATCGAACTGATCCACCGATGATCACCGATGCAGGGGAAGTTCCTGTGATCACATCGGCGTCCTCGTGGAAGACCAAGACCAACGATCCGGGGCGGAATCGCTACGGCAGCAGCCGAACCGAACGGACGCGGAAGCGCGGGCCGTCGGGAACGAGCGAGACGGCGGCGCGAAAGGCGGAAAGAGGCGGGCGCACGGTGGAGATGGGATCGCCTTCGGCGAAGGTGCCGATGACGAGGGCTTCGACGGTCTCCCCCGGCGCGGGCAAGGCGACGATCTGAGAGACTGCTGGAGAGAAGCGGCGCGCTTTGGACGCGGCGTCGATCCACGCGAAGACTTCCGCGGCCCCCAAAGTACGGCCCGTCGACGTCACGAACGTCGCGTCGGGAGTGACGGCGTCGCGCGTGACCGCCACGGGGTCGGAACCCCGCAGGCGCACGGCGAGGTCGGTGATCCAACCTTCGGGCGTCGACGTCGCGTCGCGGTCGGTGAAGAACACGAGCCCGGTGGCCGCGACGACGGCGAGCACGAGCGCGGCCGCGATCCAGACGGCCTTCACGGCGTGGCGGGGGCGTCCTTCAACGCCAACATGGGCGTCCCCGCGGCGGATGCGTCGCGGAGCGCGGCGGCGACCACCGCATGGGCGAAGCGTGCGGCGGCGCGCGCGTCCATCCCCCGTGCGCAGGCGGCGGCGGCCGCGGCGGCGAAGGCGCCACCCGTGCCGCGGAAGACGCCGGGCACGCGCGGGGCGACGAGGCGTTCGACGCCCGCGTCGTCCACCAACAGGTCGACGCTTTCGGCGCCGCCCGCATGACCACCCTTCGCGACGACGCATGCGCAACCGCGATCCAAGACGCGTTCGGCTTGTTCAATTCGCGACGCGTCGTCGACGGCGAGACGACCCGCGCCGGAAAGCCATGCGAGTTCGTCGAGATTCGGGCAGACCATCAAGGCGCGCGGCACGAGGAGGTCGCGCAGAAGGACGCGACCGGCGTCGTCGAGAAGGCTGGCGCCCGACGACGAAGCGAGCACCGGATCGAGAATCACCGGGCCGTAGAACGCGTGCATCCACAGCATCGCTTCGCGGGCGATGGCGGCGTCGCCGAGCATGCCGACCACCACCGCGGAAACGTCCAACGTCTTTCGTACGGCGTCGAGATCGGCGCGGAACGCGTCCGGGTCCACCACGCGCACGGAAGCGACGCCGTCCATGGTCTGCGACGTCATCGCGGTCGGAACGGCCGCACCGTGGACGCCGAGGGCCGCCAAATGGCGAAGGTCGGCCTGAATGCCGGAAGCGCCGGTCGGATCCGATCCGCCGATCACGAGGACGACGGGACGGCCTGCGGAGACGCTCATCGGGATTCTCCGGCGGGAGCGAACAACGGCGTCGGCTCGGAACCGCCCGCACGGAAGCAATGACGGCAGCGCGCCTCGTAGGCGTCGGCTCCGCCGACCAAGATTTGGCCGCTCTTTTCGGTGGTGCGTTGGTTGCGGATGGCGGGATTGCCGCAGACGACGCAGATCGCCAAGTTCTTCGTGACGTAGTCGGCCTCGACCATCAACGCCATCATCACGGCGAAGGGTTTGGCCAAGTAGTCCTGTTCGAGCCCGGCGGCGATCACGCGGATGCCGCGCGACGCGAGTTCCCGGCAGACCGGGACGATTTCATCGTCGAAGAACTGCGCCTCGTCGATGCCGACGACGTGCACGCCTTCCGGCACGAGCGACGGGATTTCGGCCGCCTTCGCGACGACCTGCGACGGGATACGCAACGACGAATGCGACACGATGTCGGTGTCGTCGTAGCGACGGTCGAGCGCGGGCTTGAACACGCGGACGACCTGCTTCGCGATCAGCGCACGACGCAAACGCCGAATCAGTTCTTCGGTCTTGCCGGAGAACATGCTGCCGCACACGACTTCGATGAAACCGTGGCCTTCACGGAAGAACGGAGTCATTTCTTCTCCCAGCGCAGGAGTTCCATCACGCGCGCGAGACTCGACGCCGCCCGGATTTCCTTGCGGAGACGATTTTCCCGTTCGAAGACGTCCATCGCGCGGTTCGCGATTTCGACGGCTTTGTCCTTCGGAACCACCACGACGCCCGAATCGTCGCCGACGATCCAGTCGCCGGGGGCAACGGGAACGCCGTTCATCGAGATGCCGACGTTCAACTGCCCCATGCCGTGAGGTTCGCCCGCGTGCGGCGACATGAGCGACGCGAACGCCGGGAATCCCAGTTTGCGGATGGCGTCGACGTCGCGAATCGCCCCGTGGATCACCACGCCGCCGAGTTTGCGCTGAATGCAGGATTCGGTCGCGAGTTCGCCCCAAACGGCGGGCATCGCGCCGCAGGCGTCGATCACGATCACGTCGCCTTCGTTCGCGTGTTCGATCGCGAGCACGGGTTTCGCCCAGTCGCCCGGATACGT
>JAFMJN010000197.1 GCA_017853435.1 Planctomycetota bacterium
CGCGACACGGTGCCCGCCGATCCTTCGGAGCGGCGCTTGGTGCCCGCGGCGATGCTGCGCGACGCGATCACCATCCGGTTCCGGCCGGGAGAATCCCGAACACCGAAATCCGACCCCTACGACCTCGTTCGCGACGCGTCGGGGACGTGGCGGCTCGAGAGCGCCGCGGTTCTCGGGGGGAAATCGTTGCCCGCGCGCGCCGACCGCTGTCTGTCGTTGGTCGACGTGCTGCGCGACGCCGCTTTCGTGCGAACGCTCGGGGCGGCGAACGTCGACAATCCGGGGGCCTTCGGGCTTTTGCCCACGCAGGGCGACGTGATCGAAGTCGTGGCGGCCGGAGCGACGTCGTCGATCGTCTTCGGATTCGACGTGGACGGAAACGGCATCGCGGTGCGTCGTGGCGACGATTGGCCGCCCGTCGTCGTCGACAAAGCCGTCCTCGAAGAGGCCCGTCGCCCCGCCGCCGAGTGGTGGGAGCGGCGGATGGTCGCGGCGGATTCGGCCGATGTGCGCGCCGTGACGCTCGTCGATGGGAGCGTGCGGACACGACTCGTGCGCGAGTCGGGGCGTTGGCTGATCGCGGAGCCCGTGATCGGGCGGGCGGATCTCGCCCGTGCCGAGCGTTTGGCGGCGCTGGCGGTGACCGTCGCGACACGTGACGGCACGGGAGGCGAGCCGCCCGCGTCCGCGGCGAAGATCGACGTCGTCGTCGAGGCTGCGGGAAAGCCTCCCGCGACGTTTCATGCGGCCGTCTCCGAACGTCGGATGTGGCTGCGACGCTTCGGGGAAACGTCGTGGGCGGAGGCGTCGTCGGAGGCGCCCGACGTGTTTTCGTACCGTGCCGACGACTTTCGGAGCCGTCGCGTGTTTCCCGTCGAGGTCGGCGACCTGACCGCGCTCGAATGGAAGCGCCCGGGATCGGCGCGGGTGGCCTTCCGTCGAATCGGTGGGCAATGGTTCTTCGAACCTCCCGAGGACTCGGGTTGGACGGACCTTTCGATGAAACGTCCGTTGCTCGCGCTCGACGGACTAACGGGACCGCGCTTCATCGAATCCGTGCTCGCGACCGAGGTGGAAGGTCTTCACCCGCCGAAGCCCATCGGGGATCGTTGGACGGTCGCTTGGACGGCCTCCAAAGGTGGCGCCGATACGACGCGCGGCGCGTGGTCCGTCGGAGACGGTGCGGACGGCGCCGTTCTCTACGCCGCCGAGGACGGCGCTTTCGGAACGTTCCGCAAGAACGGGTTGTCCGCGTTCGACGTCCCTTGGTGGTCGTTGCTCGCGAAACCTCTGAACGCGACGGCGCCTTGGTCCATCACCGAAGTGGAGGTGACCGATTCCGTCGGGCGCAAGGTCTCGCTCCGGGCCGTGTCGGCGCGCGAAGGGGGATTCGATTACGTTCTCGCGACGCCGGAGTCTCCGGAAGGACGTCCGGCCCCGCGCGAGCGCGTCGACGCAGTTCTCGGTCGTATCGCGTCGCTCGCGGCTCGGCGGTTCGTCGGGATGAACGCCCCGCAGGCTTCGGGACTCTCGTCTCCTCGACTCGTCGTTCGTTGGAGGGACACCGTCCAGCGGAGCGAACGCGAGCTCGTTCCGAATCCGAAGTCCGGTCGTTGGTACACGTGGCGCATCGGCGCCGACGACGGCGAGGGTGGCGTATTCGGGGACTACCCGGAATCGTTGCCGGGCTTGTGCTTCACCACCGAGGCGCGCGACCTCGATCCGTTCCTCGATCTTCTCGCCCCCCCGTGATCGGGGGGCGGTCCGTTCAGGGGCGCAACGCGTCGGCGTAGCACACCGAGTTCTTGATCTTCTTGGCTTGCTTGACGGCCGCGTCGGCGGCGGCGAAAAGGCCCTCGGGCGTGGTGGCGTCGCGCGGATAGGTGGCGTAACCGATCGACACCGTCGGAGCCACCACGACGTCGCGCCCGTTCACGGCCACCGAGATGCGTTGCGCGGCGATCGTGGCCCGGATCTTTTCCGCGAGGACGCTCGTCCCGTCCGGACCGCGCGCCGCCTTCGGCAGAATCACCACCATCTCGTCGCCGCCGTAGCGACACGCCATGTCGCCCATGCGGAACGACGTGGCGAGGATCTCGCCGATCCGGGCGAGGACGGCGCTTCCCGCCTCGTAACTCACCTCGTCGTTCCACTTCTTGAGGTTGTCGACGTCGATGAACATGAGGCTGAGGGGAACGCCCTGACGTTGGGCGTTGTTGAACGCCTTCGGAAGATTCAAATCGAAGTTGTATCGGGTGAACAGCCCGGTGGCGTAGTCGATCGTCGCCTTCTGCTCGAGATCGACGCGTTGCTCCGCGTTCGTGAAGTTTTCGCCGAGTTGGCGGCCGAGATGGACGGCCGCTTCGATGTCCGACATCCCGTAGGGAACGATTCCCGCGCGGTCGCTGAGAACGGCGACGGCCTTCACCGACCCCGGATCGACGAGCGGAACGACGAGGTGCGAAGTCATGACGCCGGAGGCGCCCGATTTCGGGACCCCCATGATCACGCGCGGAGTTCCGTCCGCGGCCGCTTCGGCCGCGTAGGCGCGGAGTCGGTCGGACTCCGCCTCCGATTCCGCAACTCCCATCGCGCACAAAAGTCGGAGGCCCGAGCCCGCGACCGGGGCGTAGAGCCGCCCTTCCCGTGAACCGGTGAGATCCGTCAACGCGCGGAGCGCGGTTTCCTGCAAGTTCTTGGGGTTGCGTTCGTCTTCGGTGCAGCGTCGGATCCACTTGAGCAGGCGGACACCGTCGGCGCCGATCGGGTCGATCGGCGGCGTCTCGTCGGCTTCGAACGTTCGGGTCGGCGGCGGCGGGATCGTTTCAGGTTCCGCGATCGGCGGCGGGGCCGCGTAGGTCAACGTCGGAGCCGGCGCCGCCGGGGGGCCTTTCGCGGCGTCGAGCACTTCGATCAGCTTCGATGCCGTGAAGGGTTCGACGATCTCCTCGTCGATGCCGTCGAGACGAAGAGGGGAGGCCGCGGGGCGCGCGAGAATCGTGAACGGTCGTTTGGCCGAACCGACGCAGGCCGCGAGGGTCTGTTCCTCGCGCCCGGAGGGCAGAAGCGCCCCGCGCACGAGGAACAGGGCGTCCGGATTGCGGTTCAGGAAGGTGGCGACGTCGTGGACACGGCCGCTCGCGTAGACCTTCCAACCGTCTTGACGGACCTCGTCCAACGAACGGGCGAGGGACTCCTCGCCGTCGGTCAGAACGATCAGGACGGGAGTCGTGCTCACGCGTCGGCCTCCAAGCCCTCGGAGGCGGCGGGGAGATGGACGACGACGCGAAGAGTTCCGTGCGGACCGCGGGTCGCGAGCGAGTGTCCCCCCGCGCGCGCCGTGGCGTGGTGAAGCAGCGCCAGTCCGAGCGCGCGTGCGAAACGATGGCGTTCGAGGAGACGGGCCAACTCGAATCCGTGGGCACGATCGCCGTCGACGGTGGGATCATCGATCGTGACGACGACCTCCGAACCGAGACGCGCGGCGGTGGCTCCGAGCGTTTTTTTCTCGCTTTCCGCCGCCCAACGAAGGAAGACGAACGCCGCGCCGAAGCTTTCCGCTTCGACGTGCGCGCGCACCGACGTGTTTTCTCCGAGGAGTCGCGCGACGTCCGTCGCGGGCCGATGTCCCGGCACGCGGGGCTCGGCCAACAGGTTGAGTCCCTTCGCGATTCCGGACATTCGACCGATGTCGTTTTTGACTTCCGTCAGAGCCTCGCGCCGCTTGGACTCGGAGATTTCGGGGCGGTCCGCCAGCGACAACCACCCGAGACTCGACGTCGCGACGTTGTTCATCGCATGGGCGAGCCCCTTGAGGAGGGCCGGGACGTCGGCGGGAACCGTCGGTGCGGCCGTGGCCGGGCGTCGTCGTTCTTGCGCCGCCTTCAGGAACTCGTCGAGGAAGTAAGGCTCTTGGAGAACGGGAACACGGACGGTGGCCGCTCGGGCCGCCTTGGGGACGATGACGAGGTCGAAGCGTGCGATCAGGGATTCGACCTCTTCGGGTTCGAACGTGCCGAGGCACGATTGATGGAGCACCTTCGGCGTGATCGACGCATGGGCCTCCAACGCGGATTCCACCTCGATCGGAGACCCCACCCCGTCCGGGACGACGGCGGCGACGCCTCGGCGGGTCAAGTACGCGACCAGCGCCTGTCGGTCGGGACCTGCAGGGTGAATCAACAACATGGGGTTTCAGGAGGGCCGACGCCCGGGGGCGTCCGACGGTGGGGTATCGTTCGCAAGATCAATCTCTACCGAGCCTTGCGAACCACACGACCCGCCGAAAATCATATCACGGCGGGGCTCCGAAAGCACCCCGAAACGTCGGTTTCAGATGCCTCGGTCCGTGGGACGAAGTAATCTCTTGGGAACCGCCGTAACCTCGGGCGGAGCAAGGATATCCGGCGAACGTGCCGACAGACGTCTCGATCATCATCCCCCTCTACAACGAGGTGGAGTGCGCCCCGCATCTCATCGAAGAGTTGCGGGGGTTCGTCGCGTCGTTCGACCGCACGACGGAGATCATCCTCGTCGACGACGGGAGCGACGACGGAACTTTCGAGACGGTGCGCTCCGAGATTCGTGGGGAAGCCCGTAACGTATCCGGTGCTTCGAAGCCTCCGCTTCCGGGCGCGCGCCTCGCCAAACTGCGTGGGAACGCCGGCCAGACGGCGGCGATGGCCGCGGGGCTTTCGCTCGCGCAAGGCGACGTGATCGTGTTCATGGACGGCGACCTGCAGAACGATCCGAGGGACATTCCCAAATTGCTCGAGAAGATCGACGAGGGGTACCACCTCGTTTCCGGTTGGCGTCGTGATCGCAAGGATCGCGCGCTCACCCGCAAGTTCCCGTCGTGGGCCGCGAACCTCCTCATCGGCGTCTTCACCGGCGTGCGCGTCCGCGATGCGGAGGGTCGCCCGACGGGATGGTTGCACGATTTCGGGTGCACGCTGAAGGCCTACCGAGCTTCGGAATTGCGGGCGTTGAACCTCTACTCCGACATGCATCGCTTCCTGCCCGCGTTGACGCATCGCGCGGGCGCGAAGATCGCCGAAGTCGTCGTGAACCACCGTTCGCGCGAATTCGGTCGATCGAAGTACGGACTCTCCCGCGTCCTCAAAGTCGCGGCGGACCTCGTCGTGCTGCGACTC
>JAFMJN010000023.1 GCA_017853435.1 Planctomycetota bacterium
CGAATACGCGGCCTCGGTCTCCGGACTCATGCTCATGGCCGATACGACGATCACGTCCGTGAAGGACGGCGTCGATCCGGTCGCCGGTTCGGTTTCCTGACGGAACGCACGCGGGAGTGCCGGGGTCGGAGGGACCCCGGCATGCCCCCTCCTTCGAAGAGGATTCCCCATGGCCGACAAGCGCGACTACTACGAGGTTCTCGGAATCCCTCGCGACGCGAAGGAAGACGACATCAAGCGGGCCTACCGCAAACTCGCCTTCAAGTACCACCCCGATCAAAACCCCGGCGACAAGGCGGCCGAAGCGAAGTTCAAGGAAGCCGCGGAAGCGCATGAGGTGCTCTCCGACGCGGACAAGCGCCAGCGCTACGACCAGTTCGGCCACGCGGGTGTCGATCCCAACGCCGCGGGTGGCCCGGGCGGTTTCGGTGGTTTCGGAGGATTCGGCGGTGGCGGCGGCGGTGCCCAAGACATCTTCGACATGTTCTCGGACATGTTCAACGGCGGTGGTGGGCGTCAAGCGGGCCCCTCGGCGGGACAAAGTCTCCGCGCGGGCGTCGAACTGACTCTCGAAGAAGTCCGCAACGGAGCCAAGCGCACCCTGAAGGTGCGGCGTCGCGAGAAGTGTGAATCATGCTCCGGCACCGGCGCGGCCTCCGGGTCGCGTCCGATCGTCTGTTCGGGCTGCGGCGGCGCGGGCCAAGTGCTTCGCCAAAACGGCTTCTTCAGCCTGCGTCAGACCTGTCCGCGATGCCAAGGTCGCGGGAAGACGATCTCCGATCCGTGCCGCGCCTGCGACGGAGGCGGACTCGCGCCGAAGTCGGTCGAGATCGAAGTCGCCGTTCCCGCCGGCCTCGAAGACGGCGTGCAACTCAAACTCCGCGGCCAAGGCGAGCCGTCGACCGAAGGCGGCCCCCGCGGCGATTTCTACTGCGTGATCTCCGTCAAGGAGCACAAGATCTTCACCCGCAAGGGACGCGACCTCCTCGTGGACTGTCGCGTGTCCCCGGTCGAAGCCGTGATGGGTTGCGAGAAGCGCATCCCGACGCTCGAAGGCAGCGAAAAACTCGTTCTGCCGAAGGGATCGCAGCCGGGCGACATCATCAAGATCCGCGGCTTCGGCGTTCCCGAAGCGGGACGCCCGAATACTTTCGGCGACATCCTCGTGAAGGTCGTCGTCGAGATCCCGAAGAAGATCTCGGGCCGCGAGAAGGAACTTTGGGAAGAGCTCCAGAAGCTCCGCGCCGAAGGCGCGCAAAAGGAAGACGCGAGCATCTTCACCAAGATCCGCGAATGGTTCGACTGAGGAGCGCCATGACCGACGAAACGACTCCGAACGACACTTCGAAGACTTCCGAAACGGGCTCCGCCCCGGAAGCGCCGAACGACGGCACCGCGCGCGAAACCGCGGGTGAAGCGGCGCCGGAATCCACGAACGCGGACGAAGCCGCGGCGGCGGAAGCCTTCGCGCAGATCGCGGAACTCGCGAAGAAGGCGGAAGAGCGCGATCGGCTCTTCGAACAGTTGCAGCGCCTCAACGCGGAATTCCAGAACTTCCGCGCCCGCACGACGAAGGAGAAGGCCGACGAGCGTCGCTACGCGGTCCGCGACGTGATGCGCAATCTTCTTCCCGCTCTCGACAACCTCGAGCGCGCGCTGTCCGCCGACGCGGCCGCGGATCCCGCGTCGCTCATCGAAGGAGTCCGGATGACGGCGGACCAGTTCCGCTCGGGACTCGAATCTTCCGGCATGAAGCGCATCGCCGCCGAAGGCGCGATGCTCGATCCGAAGTGCATGGACGCCGTGTTCAAGGTCGAATCGGCCGATCAGGCGCCGAATTCCGTGGTCGCCGTGTTCGAACACGGGTATATGTTGAACGACCTCGTCGTGCGTCCGGCGAAGGTGTCCGTCGCGGTCTCCCCGGTCGCTCCACCGACCGCCTCCTGAGAACTCTCATGCCCACCTACGACTACGTGTGCGACGCCTGTGGTCACCGATTCGAACTCTTCCAGGGCATCAAGGAAGACCCGGTGAAGGCGTGCCCCTCGTGCAAGGCGCGATCCGCGCGCCGTCTCTTCGGCGCGGGAGCCGGATTCCTCTTCAAGGGAAGCGGCTTCTATCAAACCGATTACCGCTCGGACTCCTTCAAGGCCGGCGAGAAGTCGGACTCGGGCGGCGGCGGCTGCGCGAAGCCCGACTGCGGCACGGGCGGCTGCGGAACGTGAACGACGGCGTGCGCTGTCCGACCTGTCGCGGCGTTCTTCCGCCGCGGGGCGCCGTTCCCGACGACGCGCGCAAACACGCGCCGTTTTGCTCCGAGCGCTGCCGGATGGTGGACTTGGGCCGTTGGCTCACGGGCTCCTACCGCATCGCGGGCGACCCGGTCGACCCCACCGAACTGCCCGACGCCCCCGGCGAACCGCGCGCTTAGAAATCGACGCGCGCGGGTGCGTCCGTATCGACCATGACCGTTCGCACGCGCGACGGGTCGTCGCCTTCGCCCGTGAAGTTCCCTTCGCGTCGCGTGATCTTCACGCGCCAGCGTCCGGGCGCGAGCCCCGTGAACGCGTACGCGCCGTCGACACCCGTGGAGGACGCGAGGATCACGGGATCTTCGGTGCCGTCGAGCCATGCTTCGATCGTCGCGGCACCGTCGGGGGCGCCGTCGGAACGCGTGACGACGCCTTGCAGCGTTCCTCCCCGCGTCATCACGAGATCCGGCACGTCCGCTTCGACGGCGATCGGCAGGTTCAACGTCGACGACGAGGTCGGCACGTAATCGGGATGCGCCGCGAAGATGCGCACGGGGCCGGGGACGACACGCAGCCACCAGTTGCCCGCGGCGTCGGTCACGCACGAGCCGGACCACGGCTTCCCGGGAAGCGACGGAATCGGCTTCTCGTCGGGTCCGGCGAGTTGCGGACGCACGCGGACCTCGACGCCTTCGATGGGCTTTCCCCGCCCGTCGCGCACGACGCCGTGCAACACGATGCCGGCGCGCAACCGCAATTCGACGCCACCGACGCCTTGCGACGCGACCGTGATCGGCTCCGACACGACGGGAGGGCCGGATCCCGCCCGCGCGGCGACGAACCAGCGTCCGGGCGGCACGCCGCGGAATTCCGCGACGCGCGTCTCCGCGTCGACCCAAACGACCCGCTCGGGTCGACCGGTGTACGGGTCGGGCTGGCGCATGAGCCACACGACGGCCCCCGCGGAAGCGCGTCCGTCGATCCCGGTCACACGCACGTCGATGCCGGCCACGGCGGGCATGACGAATCGAACCGGCACGGCGTCGGCGGGATGCGGGACGACGGCGTTCCGCGTTCCACGGGAAGTTCCGGTCGCATCCTTGAGCGTGAGGGCGTAGGTGCCGGGCCGCAGCGCGGGAAACCCGAACCGACCGCTCGCCACGACGGCCACGACGACGTCGCGTCCGCCGCCGACGAGCCGCGCCTCGCAGGTGCCCCCCGACACGGGAACGCCGTCGACGTCCTCGACGAGTCCGTCGAACGGCACGCCGGAGACGAGCGGCAGATCTCCGAGCCGAACGATCGCTCCACCCGCGGCGACGATCGCGCCGACGACGCGCGGCACGCGACCGGCGAGGCGCGTCGTCACGGTTTTCGCTCCGGCACCGAGACGGTCGAGAACGAACGTCCCGTCGCTTCCCGACGTGACGACCGCTTCCGCGGGACCGTCGATCGGGGCCTCCGTCGCACGCACCTCGACGATCACGCCGCCGATCCCGGCGCCGCTACCGGCCTCACCCTCGACGACGCGTCCTTCGATGCGACCGCCGAGTCCGAGACGGACCGTGACGGGCTGTGGTTCGCCGCGCGCCGAGGAAAGCACCACGCGCTCCGTGACGAATTCCGGATGCGCCGCCACGAGGACCAGCGGAAAACCGCGCGGCAATCCGGGGATCGCGAAGTTTCCGGACGCGTCCGAAGTCCCCTTCGCGACGACGGGCCCGTCGCGCCGCACGACGGGCGGCACGGAAAGATCGATCACCACCTCGACACGGGCTTCGGGGACCGAAGCACCGTCTTTGTCGAGCACCGTTCCCGAAAGCATCCACGGTCCGTCTTCGAGAGCGGCGCGCGCCGGGCTCGCCGACGGCAGGGCCGACGCTTTCACGGCGGTCGATTTCGGAACCGCGGTGACGGCGGGCGTCGCGTTCGATTCCGCGGTTCCGGACGCGACCGACGTCGGTCGATCGTTGCGATCGGGAATCGTCGGATCGACGACACCGCGGCCCACGATCACGAAGAACAGGGCCGCGAGCAACGCGACGGCGACGATGGATCCGACGAGCCGCATCAAAGATCGAGATCGACGACTTGACCTTCGGTCAACGTCACGACGGTCTGCCCCTCGTTGGTGCGCTTCGCGGCCCCCGCGAGGATGCCGGCGAGATTGAACTGCCCGTTCTGCATCGGCACCGTGACGTAGTAAGTTCCGGCGGCGAGCCCCGACGCTTCGAAGCGGCCGTCCGGTCCGGTATAGGCCTGACGCTGCGAGAACGTTCCGCCGACCGCGGGCGTGATCTGCACCATCGCCTTCGGATCGCCTGTGCCGCCCGCACCCTTGACGCGTCCGCGGATCGTGCCGCCGCGGATGAGCGCCATATCGGGACGCGTCGTTTCGCCGCGACGCGGAACCGGGAACGTATCCGACTTGAACGGAGCGAAGTCCGGGTGCTTGACCACGAGTTGGAAGTCGCCTTCCATCAAGCTCGACACGCGGAACACACCGTCCGCGCCGGTACGCGCACTCTTCACTTCGCGACGCATCTGCTGCTGAAGGAGATCCGTGAACGGATTCCGCGGCACGCCGCCGTTGCCTTGCGGCTCGGCTTCCACCGTGGCGTCGACAACCGGCTTGCCCGCCGAATCGACCACGCGCCCGATGACGGTGGCGCCCTTCGACAGACGAATCTGGACGTTGTCGCGGCGCTCGCCTTGAGAGATGGTCACCGCTTCGCTGCGTCCGCCGGCGTAGCCCGGCGCTTCCGCGAGGAGCCACCACGTGCCTTGGCGCACGTCGAGGTATTCGTAGCGACCCTCCGACCACTGCGGCGGGCCGAACGCCTTGCGCGCGGTCGGCGAAATCAACGCGGCGTCGGCGGACGCCGAGAGCGCGACGGTGAACGCCGGGATCGGAGCGTTCGTGTCTTCGTCGACGACCTGCCCGAGGATGCGGGCGTTGGGCGTCAACATGATGCTGACGTCGGTCGCGCCGGTTTCGACGGTCGGCTGTTGCGGCGACATGTAGCCCGTCGCGATGACGGTGAGCACGTAGGAGCCTTCTTCGAGTCCCTTCACTTCGAATCGACCGTCCGGACCGGAGCGGGCCGTGTCGGCGGGAACGGAGTTCGGAAATCGGCTCGGCGAAAGTTGGGGCGCGGCCTGCGCCGCTTCGGGACGACGCGCGGGAACGCGTTCGTCGCCGCCGTCATCCACTTCTTCGCCGCGTTCCATCCGCGCACGGCGCTCGCGGAGCGCCTCTTCGTTCGAAAGGTCGATTCCCTTGCCGGCGTCGGCGGGTCCGAAGCGCACCACGCGGGCGGAGATCATCGCTCCCGCGACGGGCGTGTTCGTGTCGGACGCGACGATCATTCCCGAGATGGTCTTGCCGCGCGTCAGGATGATGTCGACGTTGGCGAGGTCCTTGCCCGCCTCGACCATGAGCGTCGCGCGACCCGCCGTCGCGTAGCCGTCGACGCGCGCCGCCACCTTCTTCATGCCGGGGACGATCGAGAGCGCCTTGTAGGCGCCGGACGCGTCCGTCACGACCGACTTCTCGACGGCGCCGTCCGGATCCCAAGCCTGGACGCCGAGGTCGTAGAAGGTCACCTTCACGCTCGGGATCGGGCGCCCGTCGATGTCCTTGACCACGCCGGAGACGGACGTCCCGTCGTCGAGGATGACGTCACGGTTGAGCGACTCGGGGCGGCGCGGATCGATGTCCGGGATACGAGCCGTGGCGTACGCGGCGTGCGACACACGGAGGAGGAAACGCTCCGTCGTGGTCATCATCATCGGGTCGAACGTGAACTGGCCGCGTTCGTCCGACGTGATCTGGGCGCGCACGTCGCCTTCCTGCGTCCGGTTGATCATCGACGACAGATCGGAAACGAGTTCGACGAGCGCGCCTTGGACGGGCGCCCCCTTTCGGTTGCGGACCGAGCCGCCGACCTGCAGGTTGTTCGTGAAGACGTCGGGGCCCGACGGCTTCTCGAAGGAACTCGTCGCGATCGACGACGAGGCGACGGGCGCCGTAGGTCCCGGCGTGCGGGGAGCTTCGAGCGACGGAGTCTGTCCCGAAACGCTCGGCGCCGGTTCCGGCGCGGTCGGAGCGGGTGAGAACAGGAGGAATCCGATGGCGGCGAGCCCCAAGAGGGCGCCGATGACGACGATACCGAGTGTCTTACGATCCTGGCTCATGGTTGCCTTGCTAGGTCGACCTGCGACCCGTCCCGTCATGGGGGACGGATAGATCAAACGGGGAGGACCTTGCGAACCTTCCCGAAAACGAGGCCCAATCTTCCGCCCCGAAGGTATCATCGGACGCATGAAGCCCACGATGTGGGTCTGTTTTGTCTTCGCGACGCTCCTCGTCGCCCAAGACCCGCCCCAAACCGGCATGGCCGTGCATCTTTGGGTGGGCGACTACGTCACTCCCGACGCCGCCATGAAGAGCGCGATGGCGCGGTTCGGCATCACCGGGATGAGCGCCGAAGGCCCCGCCGGAATCGCCGCCGCCCGGGCGTCGGGTCTGCCCTTCTACGTGGACTACGCCGTGCCGAAGGGACGTCTCCACGTGCGCGCGGACACCTTCGACGCGGCCCGTCGCGCCTGGTTCGCGGGATCACCCGCTCGCCGCACCCCTTGCCTCCGCGACCCCACCGCGCGGGATCGGGCGTTCCTCGAACTCGGGCGGACGTTGGAAGCGCTCGGCGACGCGCGTCCGCGCTTCCTTTCCCTCGCGGACGAACCGTCCGAAACCTCGGGGCTCAACCCCCTCGACGCCTGCACCTGCGAACGCTGCATCGCGGCCCTCGTGCCGTTCCTCGTCGCGCGCTGGGGGACCGAAGCGCGGGCCCGCGAGGCATGGGGTCCCCGGTGGCCGAAGAACGGCCTCCCCCGGCCCCCGTCGTCGGACGACGCCCGCCGCGCCCTGTTCCACGATATGGGCTGGCCGGGCGACGTCGTCGCGTGGCACGACATGCGAGCCTTCGCGGATGCGGGATTCGCCGACGACGTCGCGGCTCTCGCGGAACGGGTGCGCCTGCAACGGCCGGACGTTTCGGTGGCGCTCCTCGGGCTCAACATTCCGTCGTTGTTCGGCGGCCTCGCGCCGGAGTCGCTCGCTCCGCTCGTCGGCACCTACGAGGCCTACACGGACGCGGGTGCCGACGACCTGTGGCATGCGCTCGCACCGACCGCGTCCAAACGCGTCGCCACGGTGTGGCTCGACCGACGCCCCGAAGAAATCCGTGCCCGCCTGTGGCACGCGTGGCTCACCGACGTGGACGACGTCGTCCTCTTCCGCGACACGCACGCGTTCGGTTCACCGACGGCGCCGCAACCCGGTGACGCGATCCGCACCGCGGGCGACGTGATCGCCACGGTCGGCAAGTCGTCGGCTTCGGCATGGCGGACGGCGACGCCGCTTCCGCCGCAAGCCGCCATCCTGCACGGCATGCCGTCGGTACGCGTCCGCGGACTTCTCGACACGCGATGGGACGGCGCGGGGTGGGTCAATCGCCTCTCGTCGTGGGAAGAATCTCAAAGCACGGCCGCACGTGCCCGGCGATCGTGGACGGCGCTGTTCCGCGACCTCGGCCTCGTGCCGACGTTCACGACGTCGGAACGTCTTCGTGGACAGCCGCCGGCGGATCTCGCCGCCCTCGTGCTCTCGCACCAGTCGGCGCTTTCCGACGCGGATTGTCGACGGATTCGCGAGTTCGCGGCGGACCGACTCGTCGTCGCCGACACGACGCCCGCCTGCTTCACCGCGCGCCTCGAACGACGCGCGGTGCCCGCGCTCGACGACCTCTTCGGCGTGACGCGGGGCGGACCGGATCGGCGCACCAATCGGCCTCCGACGATCGACGAGCTCGCGCTCCCCCCCGTGCGCGGCGACGCGCGCGCCGTCGAAGCCGCCGAGCCGTCGCTCGCTCCGTCGGGGACCAACGCGTCCGACACCGCGGACGGCCGCACCATCATGATTCAGCGCAACACGGGTTCGGGCCGCGCGTTGCTGCTGAATCTCGCGATGCGAAACTACGCGGAAGATCGCTTCACGAACCCCGCGCGCGCGGAACGTCTTCGCACCTACTTGCGCTCGCAACTGCAGGGATTGCGGCTCCGTCCGACCATCGAACCCGCGGTCGTCGACGGCACGTGGCCGTTCACCATGCACCTGCGACGTTCGGGCGACGATCTCCTCGTCGCGGTGGAGTCCGATCTCCCGCCCGAGTTCTTGCGCAATGCGCCGCCCGCATCGGCGACGACGCTTCGCCTCGCCCTTCCCGGAATCTACGACGTCGAAGATCTGATCGTCGAACGTCCGCTGGGCCCCATGAACGCGGTCACGCTGACCGTGTCGCTCGGCGCTCCCGCGCTCTTGCGCCTGCGCCGCCACTAGACCCGCGCCCCCCCGCCGCCGCGCCCGCCGAGGCGCCCACCGGACGCGGTGCAAGCCCCCGGCGGTTCGTCCCAAAAATTGCCCCGCGGCCCGTTTCGATTTTCGGATATTTTTCTTAAACCCATACTGAGTATGGGCTTATGTCATTCACCGAAATGCCGTTTCTTGACACCCTTCCGGGGCATTTCTAGAATTCACTCCCTGCCCCATGGCCTGCAAGTGCAAGCGATGGGGCGACCACGACGCTCACGCATGCGACGTGCTCATGACAAAGGAACCATCGGATTGGAACGCAGGAAACGTCCCGTAAACCTTCCACGCCTGATCCGAACAGAGACCCCCGGCCTTGCCAAAGCCCCGGGGGTCTCGTCTTTGACGCACACCGTCGGACTAGAATGAGCCGCGGGGCGTCGCGCCCCGCATCATGGCTCACCTGCTGCTCGATCATCCCGACTACGAACCGCTGCGCTGGGCGATCGACGAACGCCTTCTCTTGATCGGTCGCGGCACCGAAGCCGACATCCGCATCCCCGACCGTTCCATCTCCCGCATCCATGCGCGTCTCGAACCGACGCCGGACGGGTTGAAGTTGGAAGACCTCGGCAGCGCGAACGGGACGTTCGTGAACGACGTCCGCATCGACGGCCCCGCGTTCATCTCCGTCGGCGACACGCTGATGATCGGCTCGGTCGGAATGCGCGTCGTGGCGGGCGATCCGCCGCGTCCGACGACGCGCCGGGACACGCCCGCGTCCGACGACGCGACCGTCGTGCGCGACGCACCGTCGTCGTCGCCGTCCGAGGCTCCGACGCGCCGCGGCGTCGCGACTCCGATCATCGCGACCCTTCTCATCGTGGCGGCCGTGATCCTTTGGGCGACGCGTCCGAAGACGACCCCCTCTCCGACGACGCCGTCGGAGAGCGTCGGCGGTGCCGTCGCCGCCTCTCCGTCAACCGACGCACCGAAGTCGTCGACGTCACGCGCCGCGACGCCGATCGCGACCGACGCCGTCGCCGACGCGCCGATCACCGACGCCATGCCGTCTCCGTCGAATCCGGAAAGGGAGATGTCGACTCCCATCGACATCGCGAAAAGCGATTCCGGCACCGAGATGACGGAAGCGGCTCGCCGCGCTCTCGAAGAGTTGGAACGTCCGACGCCTCCGGCGGTCGAAGCGACTCCGACCGTGATTCCCCAAAATCCCACGGTGGAAAAGCCGATTTCCACGACTCCGCCGACTCCGGTCGCTCCCGTGGTGGACGCGGACGCCGCGGCGCGTCTTCTCGCCGGAGCGACGCCTCCGACACCGACCGAAGCACCGACCGCGGTCCCGACGACCGTTCGTCTCCGCGGAGTCGACATGCCCTTGGCGACCGCGATCGATCGCGGCTTGGCCGACGAACGCGGACGCCTCCTCCCGACCGACGACGATCGTTTTCTGATTCGTCGTCTCCATCTCGACCTTCTCTGTCGCACGCCGAGCGAAGACGAGTACCGTCGATGCGCCGCGCTCGGAGACGCGGAACTCGTCGACCGCGTGATGGCCAATCCGGAACGATGGGGCACTTGGTACGAAGACGAGCTCTACTTCATGCTCCTCCTCGACGACTTCCGTCCCCCCGAGGACCGGATGCGGGATCTTCCCGGTCGTCTCTCCGCGAACGCGGCGACGTGGAAGGACGCGCTGACGGAGATCGTGAAGTCGCAGTACTTCAACGCCCGCAATCCGGGCAACGACACCTACGTCACCGTCGTGTTCGAGCAGATGCTCGGCATCACGGTGCAGAAGGAACCGCAGCTCCTCGAAGCAGGCAAGAAGATGTACGACGGCTACGCGTCGGCCGTGTTCGGGAAGCGCGGCAAGTCGCAGGGCGACCTCGTCGACATCGCGGTCGCCCATCCCGCGTTCACGTCGACGTATCTCGCGCGCCTCCTGAAGCGCCTCCTCGGTGAGACGCCGCCGAAGACCATCCTCGATCCACTCGCGAAACGACTCGCCGCCGATCCGTCCGCGCACGACGCGATCCTTCGCGAGTTGCTGCTGTCGCCCGCGTACGGCAAGACGCGCGCCGCGGCACGTCGCAAGTCGGACCCGCAGTTCATCCGCGGGCTGTGGCAAGATCTCTTCGGACGCGTGCCGACGTATCAGGAACTTCGCAACGTCCGCAACGCGACGCAGGCGTTGGCCGACCCGACCGGGATCCGCTCGGTGATCGTGCGCACCCTCCTCGACGGCGGAAAAGCCGGTCTCCCCGAGAAATCCGAGGTCCGACCGGACGTGTGGATCCCCGACCAGTTCCGCCGATTCCTCGGCCGAAAGCCCTCCCAGGAGGAACTTGCGGCGTTTTCGGCGGCCTGGGCGAAGGACGCGTGCAAACCGGGCACGATTCTCCACGCACTTTTGACCGGAACCGACTACGATCACTACTGACCTCCCGGAGACCCCCATGGACGCCACCAACGCCTCCCGACGCCGCTTCCTCCTGAGCGCCGGTGCCCTCGCCGCCGGCGCGGCCGCCGGGGATCTCCTGCCGCAGGACGCCAAGGGACAAGCCGCCAAGGCTCCGAAGCGCCGAAAAACGGAGCGCGTCATCCTGATCGCCTTCGCGGGCGGCGTCCGCACGCGCGACTACCTCGGCAACGCCGCGAACGCTCCGAACCTCGCGCGCATCGCGAAGGCGGGCGTCGCGTACCCGAATATGCGTTGCGCGAACCTCGGACACTTCGCGGCGGCGCTGTCGATCTTCACGGGTGTTCCGGACTACGCGGGGATCCGCGAGAACGAACGCGGCGACTGGCCGACCGTCTTCGAATATCTGCGTCGTCAGCTCGACCTCGGCCCGAACGACGTGTGGCTGTCCGCGACGGGCGGCGTTCAGCAGCAAAACTTTTCGTACTCGTGGCACCGGAACTACGGCGCCAAGCATGGGGCGAACCTCATCTCGTCCGACGGCATCTTCAATGCCGAGTTCCAGAAACTCCTCGCGTCCTTCGGCAAGGTGCGTCCCGCGTCGGACGACGAAAGCGACGTGCTCATGGAACTGCGCGGCAGCCTCGACGCCGAAGCGCGTCGCCGGGGTCTCGCGAAGGACGGCGTGAACACCGCCGAATCGCTCCGCTCGGTCGAGAAATTCATCCTCGACGAACTGAACGGCGGTACCGCACGCATCACGGGACCGGGCGCGGCCGACGCGAAGACCGTCCGTATCGCGGCGAATCTCTTCCGCGGATTCAAGCCGAAGGTGACCGGCATCGTCCTGCAGCAGGCCGACGTCGCCCACGGTTCGTACAACGCCTACTGCGAAGTCATTCGTCGCAACGACGAAGAGATCGGTCGCCTGTGGGACGCGATCCAAAACGACCGCACGCTGAAGGACACCACCTCGATCTTCGTGGTGCCGGAGTTCGGTCGCAACAAGGACCTCAACGAGCGCAACGGTCTCGACCACGGAGACGGGTCGAAGGATCTCACGACGGTGGGGCTCGTCGCCGCCGGTCCGGATTTCAAGCCCGGACAGGTGATCCGCCGCGACGCTCAGACGATCGACATCTGCCCCACCGTGTGTGAACTCCTCGGGGCCAAGGCCGAATTCGCGAAGGGCAAGATCCTCACGGACGCGCTCGGGTGACTCCTTCGGTGCGCTCCGGATTCCCCGGCGGCGCCGCGACCGCCGCCCTCGTCGTCGTTTGCTTCGCCCTCGCCGCGGCACTTCCCCATCGGCGGGCGGAGACGGCGGAAGCCCGCCCGCATCCGATGCCCGGAGCGTTCGCGGCCGCCCATCGGGCGCGCGCCGTCGACGCCTTCGACGCGACGCGCTTCGGCCGTCCGTCGGAGGGCTGCGTCTCGTGCCACAAAGGCATCGAAGACATGCATCCCGCCTACGCGTTGTCGTGTGTGGACTGCCACGGCGGTGACGGGAAGGCGACGACCAAAGAGGCCGCGCATGTCGCCGCGTCGAAGCCCGTGCCCAACGACGAGCGCGTGGTTCCGATCGACCACGACCTCGCCTACCGACGCTTCCTCAACCCTTCGGACCTCCGCGTGGCGGCACAAGCGTGCGGCGACTGCCACGGCGCGCTCGTCGACGACGTGAAGAAATCGTTGCACGGCACGACGTCGGGGCATCTGTCCGACGGCTACTACGAAAACGGCGTCGTGAAGAAGAAGGGAACCGCGTTCGGCATGTTTCCGATCGCGGATGACGACGTCGCGAGTCCTCACGGGCTTCGCGAACTCGGGGCCGTCCCCGGATTTCAGGCGGGACTGCGTGCCGACGAGATCCCCACCCACTATCGCGACGTGGTGCGCAAGAACTGCATGCAGTGCCACCTGTGGTCGCGCGGACGGGCGGTGCGAGGGCGTCTCGGCATGGACGGCGACTACCGTTCGGAAGGCTGCGCCGCCTGCCACGTCGAGTATTCCGACGAGGGCTTTTCCGAATCCGCCGACGCGTGCGCGAACAAGAAGGAACCCGGCCATCCGAAGCGTCACGTGATGACGTCGAAAATCCCGACGGAGACGTGCACCCGCTGCCACTACGGCGACGCCTCGATCGGCCTGAGTTTCCGCGGCCTCGCGCAACTCGTTCCCGGGCAGCCCGCGGGGCCCGACGTCCCCGGAACGACCGCGAAGCGACTGAACGGCACCTTCTACGTCCGCGACGATCGCGTCACGCCGCCCGACGTGCATCACGAAAAGGGCATGCACTGCATCGACTGCCACACGTCGAAGGACACGATGGGAGACGGCGACATCTTCCCCGTCATGGACCACGCGGTCGAAATCGAGTGCGAGTCATGCCACGGAACGATCGACGCGACGACCACGGGCGTCTCGTCGAAAGGCGCACGTCTCTCCAATCTCGTGGAGGAAAGCGGCGCGTGGTGGCTCGTTTCCAAAGTGACGGGGAAGCGGCATCCCGTCAAACAGGCGCGGCACGTGGTCGATCCGCTCCACAAGGACTTCAACGCGAAGGCCCGCGGCGCGATGACCGCCGAGCACGGCAAGCTCGAGTGCTACGCCTGCCACGCATCGTGGAACCCGAACTTCTTCGGCTTCCACTTCGACCGGAACGAAGGCTTCACTCAACTCGATCTCATCTCGGGGCAACGGACGCCCGGACGCGTGAACACTTTGGAGAAAGTGTTCTCGACCTTCCGACATTTCCAAATGGGGATGAACCACGACGGTAAATGGGGGCCGTGGATGGTCGGCTTCTCGACCTTCTGCACGGCGCACGCGGCCGACGGATCGATCGTGGTGGACCAGCGGATGCCCGCGACGGCCGCCGGGCTTTCCGGGATGACGATGATCCACCACCAGACGCACACGGTGCGTCGGACGTCGCGCGCGTGTGCCGAATGCCATCGGTCGGGCGCGGCGCTCGGACTCGGCTCGGGCTCGTTCAGCCTCGCGCGCGGCCTCGCGATCTCCGGAAGCAGCCGCGGCTTGTCGATCGCCGCCGTCGATCGCAAGACGCCGCAACAATCGTCGCTCGTCGCCGACGTCCCCGTCGGTCGCGTCCGAGACGTCGCGCTGAACGTCGACGTCGTCCAAGGCGAACTGTCCGTGGCTTATGCGGCGACCGACGACGGCGTCGTCGTCGTCGAGGCTCCGAATCCCGCGTTCCCGAAGATCGTCGAACGTCTCGCGATTCCGGGAGGCGCACGCGCCGTGCTCGCCACCGAACGTTGGCTCTACGCCGCCGCCGGGCGCGAAGGTGTGCACGTCTACGACCTGAAGCAGCGCACGCGCCCGAAACTCGCCGCGAAGATCCCGGTCAAGGATGCCCGGGGTCTCGCGCTCCATGCGCTCACCCTCTTCGTCGCGGAAGGCGCCCACGGATTGACGGCGGTGGACGTCGCGGATCCGCGCAATCCCGCGGTCGTCGGCAATCTTCCGATCGGCCGCCTCTCGTCGACGGACGATCCCGAACTCGGACTTTCGAAGGTCGCCGTCACGTTCCAGTTCAGCCGCCCCGACCCGGAAGAAGGACGCACCCCCGCGCGCGCGCTCGCGGCGGTCGGAGGCGCGGGCGTCGGGTTTCACCTGATCGACGTCACCGAGCCGTCCCGCATGGGAACGATTCTGTCGTTCACCGCGGAGAACGGCTTCCCGGACTTCGTCGGGCAGCGTGTCGCGGGACTCGCGCTCGGCGGCAAGTACGACCTCGGGTCGACGGGTGGCGGCATCCCGTCGGTCGAACACGACTACGCATGGGTCGCCCTGCGCGGCAACGACGGCCGCGGGCGCGTCCTCGTGGTGCAAGTTTCCGACCCGTACGCCCCGCGTGTCGTCGCCCGCACCCCGCTCAACGCCGCGCCGACGGGGCTCGCGCCCATGCGCGTCTACAACCCGCCGTTCCTCACCCATCTGCTCGTCGTTCCGACCGAACGGGGTCTCCGGATCCTCGACGTGACGCGCTCGGAGCAACCGACCGTCGCCGCGACGTTCGACGGGCCGACGGGCACCGGCGGCGTCGCGGTCGAAGCGATGGCTTTCGATCGCCTCGTGACCGAGGACGGAACCCCGCTCAAAGACATCGCGCACGAGGACGCGCGCTACGCGGACGCCGCGGAGATGCGCCGCATCCTGCGGGCCCGAATCCCCGTCGACGTGCCCGAGCGCGGGCGCGACGTCCCCGCCGATGGAGGCCGACCGAAATGAAGATCCCGATCGTCGCCGCCTGCGTCCTCGCGACACTGTCGGCGCAGGATGTGAAGAACCCGAAAGCGTTCCTCGAGCGCTGGGACTTGAACAAGAACGGCGAAGTGACGTCCGACGAGTTCAAGGACCTCGCTCGCTTCCGCGAACTGGACAAGAACAAGGACGGCAAACTGACCGCCGCGGATTTCGTCGTCGCGGCGCCCGCGAAGAAGCCCACCGGTGAAAAGCCGACGCTTCCGTTGGTGAAGTACGAGGGATTCCGTTCGTTGCCGCGCTTCGACGTCGACCGTGACGGAGCACTGTCCGGCGACGAGCTGCGACTCCTCCTGTTCGTCTCGGCCGACCGCGACGAGGACCTCGTCGTGACCGAAGCCGAAGCGGAGCGGGTTCCGGTACCGTTCGGCGCGGATCTGCGCCCCGGTTGGTTCACCCGCGAATGGCGCACGATGGACCGCAACGACGACGGCGTCGTGACGTGGTCCGAAATCAAAGTCCCCACGGCCGCCCTCGGCGCCCTCGACCGTGGGCGCGACGGGAAAATCGGATTCGACGAGCTGGTGAAGTCCCAAGCGGCGCACGTCGGTGGTTGGATCCCGAAGTACGCCGAACAATCGGCGGCACTCGCGAAGGCGCAGAGCGTGAAGAAGGCGAACTGGATCTCCGACCCGCGACTCTTCGGCGTCGTGGATGCGAACGACGACGGCACCGTGTCGGTGACGGAGTTCGATCGCTACGTGCGGACGCTGCGCGACGCCCTCGCGTTGGCGTCCGACTTCATCACCCGATTCGATTTGGACGGCGACGGTCGCGTGAGCCTTCCCGAATGGGGCGGGGCCGAAGGCATGTTCGGACGTCTCGATCGCGACGGCGACGGTTTCGTGACGCCGCAGGACCGCTAGAACAGACCATGACCCGCACCGCCGCTCGCCGACTTACGCTCGCGTTCCTGTTCGCCCTCGTCGCCGGGTGTGCGCTGTTCGAAGACGCCCCGACGTCGCGCCCCGCGGACGGACCGACCACGCGTCCCTCGGGACGCACGTCCGAAGCCCGCGCCCGCCTCGAATCCGCCCACCAACGCCTCGCCGAAGGCGCGTCGGCGGAACAGTGCGCACGCGCGGCCGGCGCCCTCGTCGCCCGTCCGCACCACGCGGGTTCCATCGCGAACTATCGCGTGGCGAAGTGGATCGAAGGCGAGTGGTTGAAGGCGGGTCTCGAGACTCGGATCGAAGAGTTCGAAGTTCCGCTTCCCTATCCCGACGAGACGACCGTCGAGATGCTGCGTCCCGTCGCCTACCGGGCGCCGCTCTCGGAAGAGCGGCTGAAGATGGACTTCGATACGCACGCGGGCGACACCCTTTCCCCCTATCTCGCCTACGCCGCCGACGGCGACGTCACCGGCCCCGTGATCTACGTGAATTACGGCACGCCGGCGGACTGGGATCGGCTCGCCGCGATCGGACTCGACGTTCGCGACTGCATCGCGGTCGCACGGCACGGCCGGATCTATCGCGGGGCGAAGGTCCTCGAAGCGAAGCGACGCGGCGCCGCCGCGCTGCTCCTCTACAGCGACCCCGCCGACGACGGCTTCGTGAAAGGGCCTACGTACCCCGACGGCCCGTGGCGTCCGAAAACCGCGGTCCAACGCGGATCGGTGCTCGACATCGCCCGTCGCCCGGGCGATCCGCTGACTCCGGGAATCGCGGCGACCTCCGACGCGAAACGTCTCACCCTCGCCGAGGCACCGACGCTCCCGGGACTTCCCGCCGCGACGCTGTCGTGGGGAGACGTCGAACCGATCCTCAAGGTCCTCGAAGGTGCGGCCGTTCCCGACGGCTGGCAGGGCGGTCTTCCCTTCCCGTATCGACTCGGAGGCACCGAAGAGGTCGTCGTCCGCGTGAAGACCGCATCGGACTGGCGTCTCCGGAAGATCCACAACGTGATCGGCGTCCTGCGCGGCTCCTACGCTCCCGAGGAGTGGGTGATCATGGGCAACCACCGCGACGCGTGGGTTCACGGCGCGGCGGATCCGGGATCGGGCACGGTGGCGATGGTCGAGGCGGCACGGATGCTCGGTGATCTCGCCCGCGACGGACTGCGTCCCGCGCGCTCGATCGTGTTCTGTTCGTTCGACGCCGAGGAGTTCGGCATCATCGGATCGACCGAACACGTCGAAGCGGCGCGCGAGCGCCTCGCCGCGAAAGCCGTGCTCTATCTCAACTGCGACACCGCGGTCACGGGTGGTTCCTTCTCCGCGTGGGCGTCCCCGCCGTTGGCGACGCTCGTGCGCGAAGCCCTGCAATCGCAACCCGACGATCGGACGCCGGGGAAATCGCTGCTCGACGCCCTTCCTTCGGGGCCGTCGCTCCTTTGGCCGGGCGGCGGTTCGGACCACGCCCCCTTCGTGCACATGCTCGGGCTTCCGGCCGTCGAGGCGGGCTCCGGCGGACCGTACGGGGTGTACCACTCGCTGTACGACACCTTCGGTTGGATGAAGAAATACGGCGACCCCGGCTTCGTCCATCACGCGCGGATGTCGCGGGTCACCGCGGCGATTCTCCTCGAAGCCGCGGAGCAACCGCTGATCCCGTTCGACGCCCCGGCGCAGGTGGCCTGGCTCGAGAAGGAAACGGGGACGCTTCCTCCGTCGATGCGCGCCGCCCTCGCGGCACCGCTCGCCGAAGCGGCGACGGCGGCGGCGATGTTCGAATCGGCGTGCGCCGCCGCGATCCTCGCCGATCGTCCGCGGTCGGCGACGACCGACGCCAACGCGCTCATCCTGCGCCTCAAGGACGTTTGGGTCGCGGGCAGCCCCGAAGACGGCTTCTATCGCAACGCGCTGCTCGCGACGGACGCCGCGGACGGATATTCGGCGGTGACGCTTCCGGCGCTTCGACGTGCGACTCCGGATTCGCCCGAAGCGGCGGTCGCGGTCGCGAATTTCGGGGAACGTCTCATGCGTTTCGCCGAACGACTGCGGGCGGCGGCTGCGCTCCTGCGCGACTGACGGTCAGCCGAGCGCGGGACGGTCGAGTGCGAGTTCGTCCGCGTCCGCGTCGAACTCGAGAAGTTCCGCCCACTGTCCCCAGTAGGCGATGGTCTCGAACAGAGGCCGCGGCGGTTCGGCCGGGAAGATCAACGCGAGGTCGTCCTTCACCAGATCGGCCTTCACGCGGTGTCCCTCGTCGTTCTTCAGCAGCGTCAACACGCGCTGAAACGTCGGGAGTCCGAGAAGTCGTTGACGGAAACGCGCTTTGCGACCGTTGATGTCGGCGGCGACGAAGGCGCGACCTTCGTCGTTCAGACGCACCATGTCGCCGGGCGTGTCGACGAATCCCACGAGTTCGGCCGCCTTGATGACCGAAACGGTGTGACCGAACTCGTAGTTCGTGTATTCGTTGACGTCGAACAGTTCCATCTGATCGCCGTGGTCGTGGAGAATTTCGAGGAGACCGACGATCTCCGAAATACCCACGTTCGGAAGAGGAATGAGCCGCGTCACCGACGTCTGGCGTCCGGGCGCCGGATAGTCCGGAAGGTGGATGCCCGTCAAAATGGCGTGGAGGCGATCGACCATCGCGAGGAAGGCGGGCGATCGGTGTTCGCGCGGGTGCGGAACGTCGTTCACGACCGTCTCGCGGACGCGACCGGGATTCTGCGAGAGGATCACGATGCGGTCGGCGAAGAACACCGCCTCTTCGATCTTGTGCGTGATGAGGAGGATGCTGCGAAGACCCGTCGCGCGGTCGCGCCACAAACGATAGAGCTCCGAACGGATCGATTCGGCGGTCAGCACGTCGAGCGCGGCGAAGGGTTCGTCGAGGAACAAAATCTCCGGACGGCCCACGAGTGCGCGGGCGATCGACACGCGCTGCTTCATGCCGCGGGAAAGTTCGCGCGGCGCGAGGTGTTCGTAGCCTTCGAGACCGACGAGGTCGAGGACGCGCTTCACGCGCGACAACTCGTCTTCGGGCTTCAGCCCGCGACCGTTCAACCCGATGCGCACGTTTTCGAGCACCGTCATCCACGGGAACAGCGCCGAGTTTTGGAAAACCACGCCCGAATCGGGGCAGAGCCCCGAGAGCGGACGGCCTCGGTAGGAAAGCGCGCCGGACGTCGGAGGAACCAACCCCATCAACATGCGAAGCAGCGTGGACTTGCCGCAGCCGGAAGGACCGAGCACGCAGACGACCTGCCCGTCGTGAACCGGGAACGACACGTCCGCGAGCACCTCGCGCTGCATCCCGCGCTCGTCCGTGAACGACTTCGAAATCCCGGTCGCTTCGAGGATCGGCGCGTAGGACGCCGCGGGCGTCGCACCGTCGGCGAGCGTGGATTTCGGATCGTTGGCCATGGGGATGCTCAGGAAGCGGACAGGGCGTAGCGGGTTTCGGCGACGTGATAGAGGCGTTTCCAGAAGAAACGATTCAGGAGGACGAGCGTGACCGCCATCACCAAGATACCCGCTGCGAGCAACGGGAAATTCCCTTCGACGGTCGCCCGATTCAACAGCGTTCCGAGACCGGGCGCCGAAAGGGTACGCCCTTGGAACCGGACGAATTCCGTGACGATGCAGGCGTTCCAGGCGCCGCCGGCGGCCGTAATCAGGCCGGTCAGCAGCGACGGGAAGATCGACGGGATTTCCAGAATCCACCAACGTCGCCAACCGGTGAGCCCCATGATCCGGGCGACGTCATCCAACTCGGCGGGGCGGGTCGACGCACCGGCGATGATGTTGAACAAGAGGTACCACTGCGCTCCCGCGACCATGAGGATCACGCAGCCCACGTCGAACGGGATCCCGATGTTGACGATGAAGACGGCGAGCAGCGGAAAGAGCATGGGCGCGGGAAACGCCGCGACGACCTGAACCACGGGGCTCAGGATCTTCCGCAACTTGGCCCGCCGACCGATCCAGATCCCCACCGGAATGGTCCACGCGCAGGACAGGACGACGGCGGCGGCGATTCGGAGGAACGTCCAAAGGATCGAAAGGAAGACGTCGCCCCATTCGTTCGGGCCGACGCGACCGAGGAGTTTCCACGCACCGTGCAGGCCCCATGCGGTCAATCCGACGAGTCCCACCACGAGGAGCACACGCAGGGCCGCAAGGATCTTCGGCAGAACGGGCTCCGCCTCGGGTTCCCACCGCGCTTCACGTTCGCGCCCGCCCGTCGGCACGCGCGCCTTGACGAGATTGCGCAAGTCTTCGTGACGGCGCATGCGACGACGGTGGATCCACTTCGCGAGGAACGACCGATCCCATAGGTCGAGGACCCAACTTTGCGCCGCACCCTCGTCGGCGTCGTCCGGTGAAAACCGCGCGGCCCACGCGATGAGAGGACGCCACAGAAGTTGATCGGTCGCGAGAATGACGGCGGTCATCGCGACGACCGCCCACACCATCGCCCCCGTGTCGCCGCGATCGATGGCGACGCTCATGTACGAGCCGATGCCGGGTAGGCGGAAATCGCGGCCTTCGAGCGTGAACGCTTCGTTCACCGTCAGGAAGAACCATCCGCCCGCCATCGAGATCATCGAGTTCCACACGAGGGGGATCGCGCCCGACGAAAGTTCGACCTTCGAGAAATCCTGCCCCGGCGTGAAGCGGTGGACGCGCGCGATGTCGCGCAATTCCGGGGGAACGGTCTTCAGCGCACCGTAGTACGCGAAGATCATGTTCCACGCCTGACCCGTGAAGATCATCAGGATGCACGCGAGTTCGAGACCGAGGTTCGATCCCGGGAAGAGTGCGACCATGCCGAGGACGAGTCCGGGAAGGAAGCCGAGCACCGGAATGCCCTGCAGAATGTCGAACAGAGGAATCAAGATGCGTTCCGCGCGTGCGCTGCGCGCGGCCCACGTCGCGAAGACGAGCGTGACCGCGAGCGACACGAGGTAGGACGCGAGTCCGCGACCGAGCGAGCGCAACGCGTACAGCGGCAAGGCGGACGGCTCGAGACTGACCGACACCATCGGG
>JAFMJN010000024.1 GCA_017853435.1 Planctomycetota bacterium
CGCCCAGACGAACATCTCCTACGACATTGATGGGAACGTGTCGACGGTGTCCCACCTCCCGATCGGGGGAGCGCAGAACCAGTCAAACCTCACGACCACCGCGATCTTCGACGTCGACGGTCGTGTGTTGACGTCGATCGATCCACGCGGCAACGAAACGCGACTGGCCTATGACGGGCTTGGACGGGTGACGTCGCGGACTCGCCCACATGGCGGAACCAACCTCGTTGACTCCTTTGCCTATGACGCAGGGGGGCGGATGGTCTCGCGGACGGACTCCGCAGGGGAGACGGTCTCGTTTGCCTACGATCACCTGAACAGGCGTACCTCCGCAACCTATCCCGGCTCGAAGGTCGAGACCTTCGTCCACGATGCGGGTGGCAACCTGACCCGTTGGACGGACCGCAACGGCACGGTTGTCCAGCAGGCATTTGACGCTCTTGGGCGCATGACCGGTCGGACCATGACGCTTGCGAGCGGTGTCGTGGGGGCTACCTCCGAGTCCTTTGCCTACGACGCTGCCGACCGTCTAATCTCCGCGAGCAACAACGCAGGCTCCGGCCATGCGGACACGCTCAGCTACAGCTCCTTGGGTCGCCTCCTCACGGAATCGCAAGACGGCCGGACGGTCAGTTACGGATACGACATCGACGGAGCACGGGTCTCGCGTACGGCTCCGAGTGGTCGCGGGATCAACTATGTCCGGGACGCTCTCAAGCGGGTGACGTCCGTGACGGGAGCCGCGCCGACGACAGGGACTCTCTTCACATCGACCTGGACTGGAGCCTCAAGAAGAACCGCGGGATCCTTCGGTAACGGCGTCAGTTGGACCCGGAACTACGACTCCTACCTCAGGCCATCCCTCGAACAACACACGAACTCAGGCGGCGTGTTCTTCGGACGCGGCTACGGGTACGACGCTGCGAACAACGTGACATCGGTCGCATATCAGCCGGAGTCGGTCTACGACCTCCACACGGTTGACGACCTCGACAGGGTGACCTCGTCGACGATCGCCGCGAATGCCCTGACGAACCCAACCTCGGCACTGGGAACGCTCGGATCGACGCTCGACGGACGGGGAAACCGCAGCCAGACGTCATGGACCGCATGGGGATCGGGCACCCCCGCCACGACGTCGTACACCGGAGGTCTGGAGTCCTCCTACAGTGCAGTTGGGGGAGTGTCGTTTACCTATGACCAGAACGGGAACCTGAAGTCAGACGGGGTGAAGACCTACGCCTACGACTGGGCGAACCACCTGATCGAGGTGCGGGATGCGTCGACGACAGCATTGCTTGTGTCGTTTGAGTATGACGCGGTCGGCCGCCGAGTCCGGAAACAAGTGTTCGGGACGAACGCGAAGACTTCAACGTTCGTCTACGACGGCGTCCAGCTCATGGAGGAGTACGACGGCTCGGGCACCCGGGTCGCCCACTTCATCCACGGCGACGGGATCGACAGGGCTGCCGTCATCGAGACCGCGACCTCCACGTTCTACTGCCATCTGGATCGGCTGGGCTCCGTGTCCGCCATCACGGATGGATCAGGGGCGGTCGTTGAACGGTACTTCTACGGCCCGAACGGTGAAACTCAGATCTACAACGGGCAGGGCCAGCCCGTCACCTCGTCAACCGTAGGCAACCCGTTTGGGTACACAGGCCATGTCTACGACAGTGAAATCGGCCTGTACCACTACCGAGCGAGGGCGTACTCGCCTGCGATTGGGAGGTTCCTCCAGCTTGACCCCGCAGGGTTCGTCGACGGGATGAATCGGTACCAATACGCCGGGGGGAATCCGCTGAGGTTCCTGGATCCGAGCGGCTGTGGATTTTGGGACGCCGTCGGCTCAATGATCATCAGTGGAATCACTGCCGCGTGCCAGCAAGGTGCCGTTGAGATCCTCGTGACTCTTGCGACGGCAGCGGTCGTCGTTGCGACGGGCGGCGCAGCGTTGCCAGTTCTCGCAGGTGGGATGCAACTGCTGGGTGGACAGATGATCCTTGCAGGGGTGGCAGCAGCGGCAGGGGAGGGAACAAAGCACGCGATGCTGGCTGCCGGTGCCGACCCGGAAGATGCGGAGCTGGCAAGCGAGGTCATCGAGCTTGGAATCAATGTAACGGGTCAGACAGTGCGGATGCGGAATCTGAACCGTGCGCGTGAAGCCGAGGAAGCTGCCAAGCGTTGGAAGAAGCCCAAATCCAATCGGCCCGCACGCGATGCTCGTCCAGGGTCAACTCCAGGTGCAGGCGGTGGATCGCCCGAGAGGCCCAAGCCGCCCCTTGAAAGAGGGACGACTCCGAGTCTCAGGAGACCTGCTGATGGCTCGATAGTTGACAAGACGAAACCCGGTGAAACCTTTGACTCGACTCCGCGTGGGCCACCGGCTGAAGCTGGGAGTGGATCGGCAACTGGAGGCACGACAGGTCCAATGGGTGCTGGACCTCGGTGTGCTGCAGTCAAGCGATGCGCCCAAGAAGCATGCCGCATCCCGGGAGTGCCCGCTCGATCTGCAAATACACCTTATCCGATTGATCCGTCGGAGGCGCTCGAAGACGGAATGACATTCCTAGGCCCAGGTTACAAAGACTGTGGCGGAGGTCGATTTGTCTCGGCCGACGGCGTGCGACAATTCAGGATGACGGATAACGACATCCTGGGCGTCGACTCGCCTTGTGGGCCGCACGTGCATTTTGAGGAGCTAAACCCTGGGAGAGCGAACTCGAACTTCCATCGGCAGATTAAGTGAGTTTGGAGACCGCCACAATGAAGCTTCGGGCATGCGTCAATGTAAACGCCGTGTTATCGAGAGTCCCTTTCGCTGAGAGTGACCCACATCTGCCGTCAGGCCTTCAGATCGAGAGTAGTACGGACGGGGGTGGGTGCCTCCTGTGGTACTACCGGGCTGACTCTGGGTCGAGTCCGTGGGCTATGAATCATCGGATCGCGGATTACTGGATGGACTCGGTCGATTCGGCAAAGGCATACGCGTTGAAGTTCTACCTCGTTCCCCTCGATGCTTGGGAGGTGATTGAGCCATAGGATTCCGTGTGCCGAACAATGCCCATCCCGTCCGGTGCAGTTCGTAACGTTCAAGTGTGCTCGAATTGAAGAGTCAAGTTCTAACCGCGGAGTTTGCGGTTCGCCGCGGTAACGACCCAAACGGTTCTCTTTGAGACGAGGTGTCGTGCCCCCGCCATCAAGTCAGAAGAGGACGATGACTTTAGTGCGCCGTCAATTCCGCCAATACTGACGCGCGGCAGTCCGAAGAACGTCACCACGGCCTCTCCCGTGTGGTGCGATCGCTCATCCGCGCCCGCAGGTTCAGGCTTGAAGGGTGGAATGGGCCACGTGGTCGTCTCCGATTCCAGATCGGTAGTCTCGCTGCCTCCGGGTGGGCGTCACGGCGGGGGCATGCGTAGTGGCGTCACGCGCTAGCAGGCCGAGCACGCGAGAGCCCCCCGCTGCGGAGTAACGGATGTCGACGGCAAACGGCGCCCTTGGTGGTCCGGCGCCAGCCTCCGGATGCCTACCGAACTCTGGCGGCCCTGGTGCCCATGCCCCGGCCGGGGGCTACGGACTGCTCGGTGCTGGAATCGATCGAGAAGGTCCAGACTTGCGAGGCCTTGCCGATCTGGCGAGCCGCCCGCTTGGATCGCGCCATCGGGTGTGACGGCGGGGCCCATTGGGATCGCATCAGGCCGAGATGGTGTCATCCTTCGCGCCATGGCTGGCAGGCGGCACGTCCTCCGTCATCGGGGGGCGTCGGCACGTTTGCAGCAAGTCAAGCGACGACCATCACGGCCACGGCCAGAACAGGACCGACGCTCCACACCACGACCAGAAATGTCCCGACGTCGACCGCGGGTCTAGACTGAGAGCCTCGCTGGCCTCGGGCTCGTCGTCCGGCGCTCTGAAGCGAGAACCACGTGAAATATGCAGGAACGTGGGGGCTCGGATGAGGTTTTGCACCACACGGGACAGATCTTCGCCGTGGCTCTTCGTCCGACGTGTCTCAGATTGTCAATGAACGGCTTGGTGGCTGCTCAGGTCGCGACGCGGAGTCGTGCTTGAACATCCCACCGAGGCGCTGACGGCAGCGCAGCTTTCGTGCAGCCGTACCAACCTCACCATTCGGGGCGATGATGGTGTCGTCGATGCTTTGGTGGTTCCGCTCCGCTCCGTCGTGCAGGGTGCGTCTATTCGGAGCGCGGGGGCGGATCCCGGCGAAGTTCGTGCCCGTCGGCGTCGTGCCTTTTTGAACGGTTTGAGATCCATAAGTCACGCCCGCTTTGTTCGAAAAGATCGAAACACGTTGATCGTCGACCCCGTCGCCCGAGACTTGCGCGTATGGAACCCCAACCGATCGAGAGTCTCTTGTCGGAGTCGTCCCGGCGCCTCATGGAATCGAAGTGCGGTGCCGATCCCGGATGGAAGATCGCCAAACTCATCTTGGGGTGTCGGCTCGAAGAGATGTGGGGTGCGGTCGCCCCCCTTGCCGAGGCGTGCGAGGCGGACGCGATCCCGCCGATCCCTCCGGACGCTCTGCGCAGCATCGTGGCGGACGTGGACCCGGCCATGTTTCTTTGGACCGGACTCGTCGACGCACGCATGGTGATCGAGATCCTCGGAAGGTACGTACCACTCGTGCATCGTGACGAGCCTCGTCGATTGCTCGATCTCGGAGGGGGCTGCGGTCGGGTGAGCCGACACTTGATGAACGCACCGAGTCTGCGCGTCGCGCTCGCGGATACGAATCCCGACCATGTCGCGTGGTGCGGCGAACACCTTCCCGAATTGAGGTCGTTTCGTATTCCGTCCGATGCCGAGGTGGCGGACATCGGTCGGGGCTACGAGTGTGTTCTCGCCGTCTCGGTGTTCACCCACCTTTCGTCGTCCTGCTTCGATGCCTGGTTGATGAAGGTGGCGGGCGCGCTTGCGTCGCGAGGAGTCGGCATCGTGACGCTTCACGGTGAGTGGTCTCTCCGGTACGTCGCCACGAACGCCGTCCTGCAGCGTTACTTCAAGTTCTCATCCGAAGAGGCGAACACGTTGGCGGACGAACTCGGCGATCGGCGCTTCGTTTATCGTCCTTATGGAAGGGAAGAACTCGACGCGGCACGAGCCGGCGACGATTATGGACTGACCTACGTTTCGAAGGATTGTTTCGAAGAGGCATGCCGGCGCGCATCTTTGGAAGTGGTCGACTACGCGGTCGGGGGATTGCGTGGGTGGCAAGACGTCGCGGTGGTCCGCCGATCGGCGCCCGTCGACGGGGCCCTCGATTCCGAATGAACCGGGTCGGGACGGGACGCTCCGAAATCACGGTGGGCGAGTTGGCAGTCGGGCGAGTGCGGGACTAGGATCGTCGACGCACCGTTTCGCGCCGTCGGCGTCGGAACGAGTATCGGAACGCGGACGAGGAGATTCCCCATGTCGTTGCGCACTGTGCTCGCGGTCGTCGTATTCGTGGCCCTGCCCGTCGCGGCGCAGGCCATCCTTCAACAATCGACGACGGCGGGAACCGGATACAACGCCCGGAACTTGGTTCGGGATGGATCCGGGCGGTTGTGGACGCTTTCGATGGTCGACGTCGCGGGGGGCGACCGGCCCCTCGTTCTTCAATCGAGCCTCGACGGCGGGGCGACGTGGACTTCGAGCACCGTCGTCTTCAACGATGCGGCCTCGGGTTTGAATGGAACGAATCTCGTCAACGTCTGCGCGCTGTGCGTCGATGGAACCGGAAAACTTCACGCGACGTGGGGACGGTACTACTACCCGTCCTACTACCAGCAGTACTACCGGAACTACGACCCGACGACCAACGTCGTCTCGCCAACGCTTATCGTGGGAAGCGTGACCGGGGCCGCGGTCACGTCACGCACGGCGGCACTCGACGTCATCGCGGACGCGTCGGACACGATTTGGTTGGTTGCGCACGGGGCCACGTCGTGGGTGGAGAAACTCTTGAAGAGCACCGCTCCATCGGCCGCCGGGAATACGTTCACGGACGTCGGCGCGATCAGCCCGTCGGGAAGTGCGCAAAACACCCGCATCACGGTCGACGCCGCCGGACAGATCCACGCCGCCTTCTACCGAGGAGTCGGTTCCGGAAATATCGAACACCGCGTCTACAACCCCGCATCGGGGTGGGCGACGACGACCACCATCCTCGGGAACACGACGCCCACCAACGACTATTACGGCATGCTCGCGGCCGACGACCTCGGATACGTCCATGCCATCGTCGTCGTCGACGCGGCCGCGGGTTCGACATGGGGATTCAATTACCTGCGTCGCGACCCGAACGGCGTTTGGTCGCCGTCGACCCCGCTCTTCTCCGCGACGTCCGCGCAGTACACCAACATCGCCAACTACTTCATCTTCTCGATCGCCGCCGACGAAACGACGGGGAAATGCTCGACCGTCTACCGCGATCTCTCCGCGGGCGGTCCGTTGCGACTTGCGGAGAAGAACCTCGGCGACGCGACCTTCACACCGGTGTTGGATTTGCGCCCCGCGACGACGGCGAGTCACGCCTATTACCTTCCCGCGATCCGGGGCACCTTGTATCCGGCCTCGAACCGGACGGGCGGCATGATCGACGTCACGTGGCGTGACGGCGCCGCACCCGGTCCCTACGCCTACATGTTCCAGCGCATCGGAGCCGCGGGCGGGGCGAACGTCGCGTTGGCGACGCCGGCGACGGTCGGGTCGTTGGCGACGTTCAATTGCTCCAGTCCCTCCGACGCGAACCTTCCTTTCGTCGTCGGTTTCGCGGCGGGGACACAACCCGGGATTCCGCTCGCCGACGCTCGGGTGATTCCGCTCAACTACGACTTTCTCCTGCAACTCTCTTTGTCGCCCGGCAACGGAGTTTTCGTCGGCAACGTCGGGACCTTGGATTCCGCGGGACTGGCGCAAGGGTTCATCGCGATTCCCGCGGTGCCGTCGCTCGCCGGGATCGTCTTTCACGCGGCTCTCGTCGTCGTCGACGCCTCCAATCCGACCGGTGTGGGAAACATTTCGCCGCCGTTGACGATTACGGTGCTTTGATCGGAACCTAAACGCCCTTCGCCGAATCGACCGATGAGAACCTTGCCGCACGGCGTGCGGCAAGGCGGTGGTTATGGCGGGTGCGACGACGACGTTCGGATCGGTGTTGCGGGGAATCGTGTCCCGCGTGCTTTCGGTGCTTCCCGCGACCGCACCCATGGTCATCTACAAGACCATCCTCAAGCCGCGGCCCATGCGTGCCGCCGCGCATTTCATCTTGCGGCGGATTATTCCTTCGAGCGTTTCATTGCCCGAAGGGGTGCTGATTCTGAACCGAGACGATCCCGTGGTCTCGGGGGCTCTCGCGCTGAACAGTTATGAAACCGGGTCACTCGCGTGCTGGCGTCGCCTCCTGCGGCCCGAATCGCGCGTCCTCGATATCGGCGCGAACATCGGGCTCTACTCGGTGGTGGCGGCGGGCGGCGCGACACGCGGCCGTGTCGTCAGCGTTGAACCCAACACCGAGAACGCGACGTTGTTGGACGCGTCGGTCAAAATGAACGGATTCGCCAACGTGTCCGTCGTTCGGGCCGCCGTCGGCGCAACCGTCGGATCCGCGGACCTACACCTCGATCCGAACAACAAGGGCCAGCACTCTCTCGTCGGGTTCAAGGGATCCGAGGGTGTCGAGACGGTCCCGGTGTTGCCCGTCGACGCCATCGTCGAGCGGTCGGGCATCGGTCGGGTGACGCTGGTGAAGATCGATATCGAAGGTTGGGAAGCGAAGGCGTTGCGCGGGATGCTCGGAACGTTGCGCTACGATCAGCCGACCGTGTTGCTCGAATTCATGCCCGCGTGGATCCGTGCCGCGGGAGACGTACCGGAAGACGTGCTCCGGCTCTTCGAACATCTGGGATACGGATTGTCGATCGTCGACGAATCGACGGGAGAAGCCCGGCCGTTGGGGGACGTCGACGCATTCATGAAACGCTTCACGCAGCGCGACGACTACGTCAATCTACTGGCCGAACCCGGTCGGTCTACGAAGACCGCTCCGACGCGCGACGACGTTTCGGTGTCGACGACGACGGAGCGGGTCGGAGCGAACTGATCGTTCGGCGTCAGCGCGAACGCCGACGCCGCGGGCCGCCGCCCGAACGTCCATGGGTTCGCGTCACGGCACGACCCGTCGGACGCTCCGAAACTCCCTTGTGGAAGAACGGGCGCGGGCTTTCGGCGGGCTTTCGCGCAGGCGCTCGGGGCGCCGCGCTCTGCGGGCCGCGTGCCGGGGCGCGTTGCGGTGCTTGTTGAGGGCCGCGTGCGGGCGGACGCTTCGTCGCGTCGGCCGAGGGACGGGTGTAGTCGAGGTGCCGGATGCGTTCGACGACGCGGTCGATGGCGCGCTCGATAGCCCGAAAGTCCTTCTCTTCTTCGGGAGACACGAAGGTGATGGCTTCGCCCGCGGATCCCGCGCGACCCGTACGTCCTACGCGATGGATGTAGTCTTCGGGGACGTGGGGAACGTCGAAGTTGACCACGTGCCCGAGTTGCTGCACGTCGATTCCGCGCGCCGCGATGTCGGTGGCGACGAGGATGCGGGTCTTCCCCGATTTGAACTGATCGAGGGCGGTTTCACGTTGACGTTGCGAACGGTTTCCGTGGAGGCGGCCGCAGGCGACTCCGCGCTTCTCGAGGAACTCCGCGAGTCGATTGGTGCGGGCCTTGGTTCGCGTGAAGACGATCGCGTCCTTGATCTCGCCCTTCGTGATGAGGTCGTAGAGCAACTCCGACTTGCGTGTGCCGTCGACGGCGAAAGCGCGTTGGTCGATGAGCGCGGGCGGTTCGGCGCGGCGCGCGTGATCGATCATGGTCGGCGCGTGCAACATTTCGCGCGAGAGTTCGGCGATGGGCGGCGGCATGGTGGCCGAGAAGAACAACGTCTGACGGCGCGTCGGAAGGCGCTTCAGGATGCGACGAATATCGGGGAGGAATCCCATGTCGAGCATCCGATCGGCCTCGTCGAGAACGAGAACTTCGAGACGCTCGAAATTGCAGTAGGGAAAACGCAGGTGATCGAGCAGACGACCCGGCGTGGCGACGATGATGTCGACGCCGGTGCGCAGCGCGTGTTCCTGCGGGCCCATGCTCACGCCCCCGTAGATGGCGGCACCCGACAGCGGGGTGTGGACGGCCAGTTCGGAAATCGACTCGGCGATTTGCGCCGCGAGTTCGCGCGTCGGCGTCAGGATCAGAGCGCGGGTCCCCGCCCGGGGCTTCGCGATCAGCCGTTGGAGAATCGGAACGACGAAAGCGGCGGTCTTGCCGCTGCCGGTCGCCGCGCACGCGAGAAGATCTTTCCCCTCGAGGGCCGCGGGCATCGCGGACTCCTGGATCGGCGTCGGCCGTTGATAGCCGAGGTCCTTGATGCCCCGAACGATGTCCGCGTGCAGCCCGAGATCGGTAAATCGCATGATGCACGGTGGCAGATCGCCGCGCCGACGGCAACCGCGTGCACCCGCGATTTCAGAAGGTCGCGCGTGACACGTTGCTCACGAATGCGAGTCCGAACGCGGGCGTGACGCCGACTTGGACGAAATCGATCGTGATGCCGGTGAACCCGGAGAACGTTCCCGGAGGTGCGACGAGCGGTGCTTCGGGATAGACACCCGGAACACGGATGTAGTGCAACGGGAATCCCGGAGCGGCGGCGTAGGAGAAGCTCGACCAAGTCGCCGCATCCGGACTCAACCCGAAGAAGGGGCCCGTGCCGACGGCGGCCGGGATGGCGAACGAGATGAACGTGTAGCCTTCCGTCGACGTCGGGGCACCGAGACCCGGAACTCCCGTGAGAATAAGGTCGCCGAGACCACCCCCCGACGTCACCGCCGAGAACAGATACTGCTGGACGTTGATCAGGTTGGGGCGTGTCAGCGTGTTCGGCGAGTGGATCGTGTCCGTCGTCGTCAGCGTGACCGTTTGCGGGCCGGGGGTCAGGTACGTGTGGATGGGGTTCGGGAGTGTGGAATCGACGATCGAATCACCGTCGAAGTCCCAAGCGAAACTCGTCACGCCGCTCGGATCGCTCGTCCATGTCGTGTTCGTGAACTGGACGGTCAGCGGTGCGCGTCCGACGAGGGGCGTCGCGGTAAACGACGTGAAGAGCCCCGCGGGCGGCGTGTAGTCGATCTTGCAGACGCCGACGATGTTGGTGTTCGCGAAGTTCGCCGCGGCGAGCGTGGCGCTGGTTTGGCTGCCGTAGCGCTGAGCGCTGCCGCCGGAGTGGAGATCGATCGCGGACATGACCGCCGCGTTCGGACCGGCGGATTTGATTTGAAGGATGAAGTCTTTCCCGAGCGTCGGATCGTAGAGAAACGGGGTCTGAAGCGTGACCGGGATCCATGCCGCGGGCGTCGTGTTCGTCCCCGCCGGGAACGTGACGTTGCCCGAGAAGACGAGGGTGGCGTCGGTATCCATCACGGCGGCGTAGGACGTCGTGCTTCCGGTCGTCGACCAATCGACCAAGGACGAGCACATCGTGAGTTCGATCGGCAGGGTGCCGCCGTTGGCGGTCGCGCCGCCGTTCGCACGGAACGACACGGTGTGGATGAGGATCGGCCCCGTGGAGACGAAGTTCGACGTGTCGTAGTTCCAATGCCAAAAGTTCGGATTCGCCGTCGCGAACGGATACGAGGACGACGAACTTCCCTCCGCGGTCAGGAGACCGTTCGGGAGCGATTGGGAGAACTGCGCGTGGGCGGCCGCGGTGATGACGAGCGCGGCGATTGCGAGGGTCTTCATGGGGCGATCTCCATGGGGAAGGGGGGCACGCCGTCGGGCGTCCTGTTCGCGAGAGTAAAGCAAAAGCCCCGTTGCCGCGAGGCGACGGGGCCTTGTTGCCTTCCGTGGAGGGGCCGATCGGCGTCGATCACCAGACGACGCGGTTGACCGGGGATCGGCCGAGGTAGTTGAACCCCGGCGCGAAGACGGCGAACCCGAAGTCCCACGACTGCCCCGCGAGGAACGAAAGCGATCCCGCCGGGACGGAGAGGGGCTGGTCGGGGAAAAGCCCGAACCCGGTGTTGCAGGGGAAATGGAACGGGCTGCCGAGCGCCAACGGTTCCATCACGATCTGCCAAGTGAGGGCGTCCGGCCACAGTCCCAACATCGGGCCGGTCCCGAGGGGATGGGTCGCGTCGGTCGAGATGAGGAGGAATCCCTCCGTCGCATTGGGGACGAGATTCTGCACGGCGAGCGTGAGATCGCCCGCGCCGTTGCCCGTGGTCGACGCGATCAGTCGGTTGATCGGGTTGTAGCCGAGCCGATACTTCGTTCCTCCGGACGTCGAGACGCTGCCCGTCACCGGCGCGAGACCCGACGCCGTCAGACGGGGGACGGGGGCGGTCGAACCGCCGACGGACGATGAGAAGTAGACCGCGGAAGGAACCTGCGTGGTGACGTCGAGCACGAGATCCCCGCCCGTGTAGGTGAAGGGGATCTGAAGCGGAATGTCGTACCACCCGTTGACCGGCGAGTTGACGGTGAGGTTCGTGAGATTCAACACCTGCACGCCCGTCCCGGGAACGATGTTGTTCGCGAAGGTCGTGGTCAGCGTGGGGGACGCCGCACGACCGATCGTGACTTGAATCACCGTGTACGTAACCGTCGCCGTCCCGGCCGGGGTGGAGACGCCGAGGAACGGAGCGATCGACGTGATGTCGCCCGCGACGTTCAACAGTGCCGAAGCGGGGAAGATCGTCTGAGCGCGGTATCCCGTGGTGGTCGTGTACCACGGGAAGTTGTTGATGGGGGCCGTGTACGCCGTCGTGTTGTCGTCCGGGTGGAAGACGTAGGGCGTTTGAGCGGCGATGGCGCCCGCGGCGAGCAGGGCGGCGGCGAGGAAGCGCGTCGACATGGTGGGACTCCGATGGACCGTCATGATATCCGCCGAAGCTTCATCCACCGCCGTCGTGTGGGAAGTCGACCGCGTTCCTCAGGGGCCGATGTGGATCACGCCGCCTTGCGTCAGACCGACGCGGCCCGCCGCGTCGATCACCGCGGCCTGCGAGAACACGTCGATGCCGACGAGCCACGGGAGGGCGGGGACCGTCAATCCGAATGTCGAAGGCGTTGTCCCGTAGGGACTTCCTCCGATCAGCGGAACGAGCAACGTGCCGAGATCGACGAGAAGTTCTCCCGTGGTGCCGGGTGCCATGCCGGTGTTTCCGAGGGGAATGCCGCACGGGAAGCCGACCGGCGGCAATGCGGCGAGAGCGAGGAACGTCGAGGCTCCCGGCGCAAACGACGCGGTCGGATCGACGACGGCGAGGCTGAATCCGCCGCCGATGGACGGTGCGCCGCCGACGAGGGTCAACGAATTCGACGGATTGAGGCCGCATCCGTAGGCGGTGAACGACGCCGGAAGCGGACCGAGACCACCGTCGCCTCGGACGCTTTGAGCGTAGACGTCGTTGATGTCCGTACGTGAATCGTTCCAAACGAGGACGGCGCCGTCGCCCGGAACCGGGGCGACGCGCAACTTGTCTTTCCCGCTCGGGGTCGCGGCGACGGTCAATACCGTCGGCGTCCACAGCGGAGTGCCCGCGCCGTCGACGCGGAAACCCACGAGACCGTTGACTCCCGCGTTTTGCCCCGGAACGCCCTGCTCCACGAAACACATGGCGCCGTTCGACGTCGCCACCCCGCGCGGCACTTCTTCCACCGTCGAGTCGAAGGGGACGTATTCGATCCCGTTCGTGCCCCAAGCCAGCGAACCGGTCGCGGTCACGCGTTGACCGCCGATGCCCCACTGCGCCTGACCCGCGTCGCGCTTGTTGTAGAAGACGATCACATCGCCCGTCCCCGCGAGCGGAACGATCGACGGATTGAAATCGGAGCGGTTCGGTTCGAGAGAGATTTCGACGCCGTTGTGCGCGAACACTTCGGCGCCCGCGGCATCGAGTCTCTGTACGCGGGACTGATAGAACGATCCGACGCTGACGTGCCACGCGAGCCACGCGCCGCCCGACCCGTCCGGAATCATGTCGGGCTTGTAGGCGATGGGGAGGGCCGAGGAATTGAAGACCTGCACGGGGGCCGTACCCCACTGCGGGGTCCCCGCGGAGTCGTAGCGTTGCGCCCAAAGATGTCGCGGGGCGGAGAACGGCGTGATGTCGCGAATCCACGCGAGGATGAAGTGCCCGTTGACCGACGGAACGATGCCCACGAAACCCGGGTCGTCGGTGGTTCCGCCGAAGATTTCGATGCCGTTCGCCCCGAGTTGCGGCAGTCCCGACGGATCGAGGCGCTGAACACCGAGGCGCGCCACCGCGCCCGTGACCGAACGCATCCACGCGAACACGAACGACCCGTCCGTCATTTCAGCGACGACGGGATTCGCTTCGTAATGCGCGTCGTTCGACAGGGCGATGCCGTTGGCTCCCCAAAGGAACTGTCCCGAAGGCGAGATGCGGTAGGCGTAGACGTCGAGATCGCCTCCCGCACGCGTGTCGGTGAACGTGAGAACCGCGTTCCCCGACGAGTCCGTGATGAGATCCCAGTCCACCAACGACGTGGACTGCGGGTTCGAACTCACGAGGAGCCCGTTGTGGGGGAACTGCTCGTAGCCGTTGCGATCGAGCCGTTGGATGCGGACCGCATACCCGCCGACGCTCCCGTCGAACCAAGCGATCCACGAGCCGCCGTCGGCGGTGACCGCCAGTTTCGGCACGGCTTGGTCGCCCGACGCGTTCGCGATGGGCGCGTTCGTCGCGGACGTAGCGGGGAACTGGGCGGACAGCGAGGCCGTGGCGACGAGCAGGCCCGCGAGGTGTCGAGAGAGGGATCGCATGGGGAAAGTCTAGGCCCCCACGTCGATCATTGGAACCGCGATCGGTGGAATGTCCGGGGTGCCCCGCGAATGAAGCGCCCGCGACGCTCCCTCGCGAAACGCGGGGCAGCCGCACGTCGTCGTCACGTCCCGATCGTGTACGCTTCGCACCCGGAGATTTCGGTCATGAACCTGACTCGTGTCGTCGCAGTCGTTTGCGTCCTCGTCGCCTCGTCGTTCGCTCAGGAAGGAGACCGCACCGCTTCGCCTTGGAAGGTTCTCTTCGACGGAGCTTCGTCCGACGGGTGGCGCTCGTTCCGCGGCAAGGAGTTTCCGTCGAAGGGATGGGCCGTCGAGAATGGGACTCTGCGCCATCTCGCGGGGGGTGGGGGCGGTGACATCGCGACCGCCGACGAGTACGGCGACTTCGACTTCCGCTTCGAATGGAAGGTCGCCGAAGGCGCCAACTCGGGCGTGATGTATCGCTCGAGCGAGTCGGAAAACGCTCCGTGGATGACGGCTCCCGAATACCAGATTCTCGACGATGCGAAGCATGCCGACGGCAAGGATCCGAAGACGTCGGCGGCGGGCTGCTACGCGCTCTATGAAGGCGTCGGCAAGGTGCTGCGACCCGTCGGCGAGTTCAACGAAGGCCGCATCGTCGCGATCGGCACGCGCGTCGAGCACTGGTTGAACGGCGTCCGCGTCGTCGCGTTCGATACGGCGTCGGAGGAATGGAAGGCGAAAGTCAAGGCGAGCAAATTCAAGGACATGCCTCGTTTCGGTACGACGACTCGTGGACGCATCGTTCTGCAGGACCACGGCGACGACGTGTGGTACCGCAACATCCGCATCAGGACGTTCGAAGGCGGCGCGTCGCGTCGACTGTTCAACGGCAAGGATCTCTCGGGTTGGAAGGCGCATCTCGAACCCGCCGCCGATCCCGCCGGAACGTGGTCCGTCGAAGACGGCGTGCTCGTCTGCAAGGGATCTCCGTCGGGTTACGTGAAGACCGAGGCCGACTTCGAACACTTCATCCTTTCGCTTTCGTGGCGCTTTTCGCCGGTGACGAAGGCCGAAGGCAACTCCGGAGTGCTCTTCCGCATGACGGGCCCCGACAAGGTGTGGCCGCGGTGCCTCGAAGCGCAACTCATGTCGCGCAACGCCGGCGACTTCTTCCGCATCGGAGGGTTCTCGATCGACACCGATCCCGCACGCACGAAGGGCGTGCGTACCGCGAAACTCGTCGCCGCGGAAAACCCCGTCGGCGAATGGAATCGCTACGAGATCGAAGTCGACGGCGGCGACGTCGAACTGCGCGTGAACGGCAAGGTCGTCAACCGGGGGACGAAGGCCGACCTCGGAGCCGGAAAGATCTGCCTGCAGTCCGAAGGCGTCGAAATCCACTTCAAGGACGTCGAAATCGTCCCCGTGAAGCGATGAGCGAAACACGGACCGACGGCGGCATCCGTACCGTCCTCGCGGCGTCGTCCGCGGGGACGTTGATCGAGTGGTACGACTTCTACATTTTCGGGTCGTTGGCGACCGTGATGAGCGGCGCCTTCTTTCCGAAGGACAATCCGACGGCCGCACTTTTGTCGACGTTGGCGACCTTCGCAACGGGATTCGTGGTGCGTCCGTTCGGTGCGCTCGTCTTCGGCCGCGTCGGCGACATGGTCGGGCGCAAGCACGCGTTTTTGGTCACGCTGCTCGTCATGGGATTCGCGACGACGGGTATCGGTCTCCTGCCCACATGGGAGCAGGCGGGCGTGCTCGCGCCGACGCTGCTCGTCATCCTGCGTCTTCTGCAGGGGCTCGCGATGGGCGGTGAATACGGGGGTGCGGCGACGTACGTGGCCGAACACGCACCCGCCGATCGACGCGGCTTTTGGACGTCGTTCATCCAAACGACCGCCACGCTCGGCTTTCTCCTGTCGCTCGGTGTGATCCTTTGGTGCCGCACCGAACTCGGTCAGGCGGAGTTCGAGCGCTGGGGATGGCGCATCCCGTTCCTGCTTTCCGTCGTACTCGTGTTGTTTTCGTGGTTCATCCGACGCCGGATTTCCGAATCACCCGCGTTCCTCAAGATGAAGGCGTCGGGACGGCTGTCGACGAATCCGCTGAAGGAAACTCTGACGCGTCCGGAGAATCTGAAAACGGTGGCGATCGCACTCGTCGGTGCCACCGCCGGGCAAGCGGTCGTGTGGTACACGGGCCAGTTCTACGCGCTGTATTTCCTTCAGACGGTGCTGAAGATCGACTTCATCAACGCGAACATCGCCGTCGCCGGAGGGCTCATCCTCGGCACCCCCGCGATCGTCGCCGCCGGAGCCCTCTCCGACCGGATCGGTCGCAAGCCGGTGATCCTCGCGGGATTCGTCGCGGCGCTCGCCGCATGGTTCCCGATCTATCGAGCGATGGCGGCGGCCGCCGTCGTCCCGGGCGACCCGGATATGACGGGCCTCATGCTTCTCGTCGCCGCTCAGGTGGCGATCGTCGGACTGGTCTACGGTCCGATGGCGGCGTTCCTCGTCGAGATGTTTCCGACGCGGATCCGTTACACGTCGATGTCGTTGCCCTATCACTTGGGCAATGGACTATTCGGCGGATTGGTGCCCTACATCGGCACGGCGATGGTCGCGAACACCGGAAACATGTATGCGGGTCTTTGGTACCCGATGATCGTGACGGCCGTCTCGCTCGTCGCCGGTTGGTTCCTGCTCAAGGATCGAACGGGCGTCTCGCTCGACGATTAGCCCTCCGCATCGGTGAACGTCCCGTGCCTCCGCTTTCCGCTCGCGGAAAGCGGAGGGGCAGGCGGGGTACACGGATCGTGACCGCCGCTCCATGATGCGATCACCCTTCGAGGAGTACGCATCATGACCCGACCCGATTCTTCTCGCCGCCGTTTTCTCGCTTCGTCCGCCGCCGGGGCCGCGGCCATCGCCGCCTCGCACGCCGTGCCGCTCGGTGCCTTCGCCGAGGGACGCGATGTCCTGAAGGTCGGCGTCATCGGATGCGGCGGTCGCGGAACGGGTGCCGCACAAAACTGCCTCGACGCACATCCCTCCGTGAAGATCGTCGCCCTCGCCGATGCGTTCCAGGATCGTGTCGACGGCTGCCGCGACTATCTGAACCGCATCGCCGTCGAGGAGAAGGACAAGTACGGCGGGCGCGTGGATCTCCCGCCGGAGCGCTGCTTCACGGGTTACGAGTCCTACCGACAGGTCCTCGCGACGGACTGCGATCTCGTGATTCTCGCGTCGCCGCCCGGTTTCCGCCCCGATCAGATTCTCGCCGCCGCGAACGCCGGCAAGCACATTTTCGCGGAGAAGCCCGTCGCGGTCGATCCCGTCGGTATCCGCAAAGTGCTCGAAGCGTCCCGCATTCTCGATGCGAAGAAGAAGGGATTCGTCACCGGAACGCAGCGTCGCCACCAAAAGCCCTACGTCGAGATGATGAAGGCGATCGCCGACGGGGTGATCGGAGACGTCGTCACGTGCTCGGTCTACTGGAATCAGGGAGCCCTTTGGAAGAAGGATCGCACCCCGACGATGACCGATCTCGAATGGCAGGCCCGCAACTGGCTCTACTTCACATGGCTTTCGGGTGATCACATCGTCGAACAGCATGTCCACAATCTCGACGTGATGTGCTGGGCCATGGGCGGACCGCCCGCGAAGTGCACCTCTTTGGGGGGGCGCCAAGTCCGCACCGACGCGGCGTACGGCCACATCTTCGACCACTTCGCCGTGGACTTCGAATGGGCCGACGGCCGACATGCCGCGTCGTACTCGCGTCAAATCGACGGCTCCGCCGGACGCGTCGGCGAGTACGTCGCGGGAACGAAGGGGCACGGATGGACGCCGAATCGCCTCAACGCATGGGGCGCGTCCAAGACCGCCGTTTGGACCTACGAAGGCGGCGACTACACCGACCCCTACGTGCAGGAGCACATCGACCTCATCGCGTCGATCCGCGACGGCAAGCCGCTGAACGAAGCGACGCGCATCGCCGAATCCAATCTCGTGGCGATCATGGCACGCATGGCCGCGTACACGGGACAGGAAGTCTCGTACGACTTCGCGTTGAACAAGTCGATGCTCGACACGTTCCCCAAAGATCTCGCGTCCGGCAAACTCGACGTTCCTCCCGTCGCCGTCCCCGGCCGTACCCGCCTCGTCTGAAGGAGCCGCTCATGACACTCGATCGTCGTTCATTCCTTTTGTCCGCGTCGGCCGCCGTCGCCGCATCCGCGGTGTCACCCACGATCGCCGGCGCCGCCGCGTCGTCGTCGGCGCCGTTCAATCTCGACTACGCCCCCCACTTCGGGATGTTCGGAGCGAGCGGCAAGGGCGACATCGACGGCGAACTCGCGTTCATGGCGGACAACGGGTTCCGCGCGATCGAAGACAACGGGATGCGCGGACGTTCCGTCGAAGAGCAGGAGCGCATCCGCAAGGGCCTCGATCGGCACGGCATGCGCATGGGCGTGTTCGTCAGCATGGCCGATTTCAGCAAGGTGAATTTCGCTTCGTCCGACAAGGGTTTCCGCGAGTTCATCAAGAAGGAGATGACGCAGTCCGTCGAAGTGGCGAAGCGCGTCGGCGCCACGTGGACGACCGTCGTTCCGGGGCGCTACGACCAACGCCTCGAGTGGGACTATCAGACGGCGAACGTCATCGAGAACCTGCGATACGCCGCCGAGATCTGCGAGAAGGCCGGTCTCGTGATGGTGCTCGAACCGTTGAATCCCTTCCGCGACCACCCCGGGCTTTTCCTCACCAAGATCCCGCAGGCTTATCTCATCTGTCGTGCGGTGAAGTCGCCGTCCTGCAAGATCCTCTTCGACATCTATCACCAGCAGATCACCGAGGGGAACCTGATCCCGAACATCGACAAGGCTTGGGACGAGATCGCCTACTTCCAAACCGGCGACAATCCGGGCCGCAACGAGCCGGGGACGGGCGAGATCAACTACCGCAACGTGTTCAAGCACATCCATGCGAAGGGCTTCAAAGGCATCATCGGCATGGAGCACGGCAATTCGATGGACGGCGTCGAAGGCGAAGCGGCGGTCGTGAAGGCTTATCGCGAGGCGGACAGCTTCCGGTAGCCCGGCGTTTCGTAGACGTTTTCGGACGCGGTTCCGAGGCCCGGACGCACGACGATCCGGGCCTCGACGTTTTTCGGAAGACGGGCGAATCCGCGTTCGGGCCCCAAGACGGAGAGCGCGGTCGCCCAGGCGTCGGCCGTGGCTCCATCGTCGGCGACGACCGTGACCAAGCGGCGTTCGGTGACGCCGAGACCCGTGTCGGGGTCCACGATGTGCGACCAACGAACGCCGTCGATGTCGACGTGTTGTTCCGTGTCGCCGCTGGTCGCCACACCGCGATTCGCGACCACCAAGGGCGGCGTCGCGTGCGTCCCGATGCGCCAACCCGCGGCGTCCGGCGGTGGTTCACCCATCGCAAAGTCGCCGCCGATTTCGCAGAGACACGCGGGGAACCCCGACGCCCGAAGGAGCGCCACGACGCGGTCGGCGGCGTAGCCCTTGCCGATGCCGCCGAAATCGAGCGCCATTCCGGGGCGGGGAAGGCGAACCGTGCCGCGGACGCGATCGAGGGCGATTTCGCGCCATCCGCGCAGGGCGACGGCGGCGTCGCGCGCCTCCGGCGCGGGAAGCGTTCCCGTCTTGCGTGCCGTGCGCCACAACGCCACCACGGGAGCGATCGTGGGGTCGAAGGCACCGTCCGTCGCACGGGCCGCGGCCTTCGCGACGGCGACCGCATCGAGAAGTATGGGGCTCACCGGAAGGGGCGGCCCCCCCGCGGCACGACTCGCGGCGGCGGTTTCGGATGTCGGCTTCCAATCCGTGAGGGACGCTTCGATGGTGTCGATCAGGGCGAATCCCTTGCGCGCGGCTTCGACGGCGGAGGCCTCGTCGGGAGCCCACACCACGATGCGGGCGACGGTTCCCATCGCTCCCCGGAGGTAGGATCCCCGGAAAGGCCCCGCGGGGGCCACCGGGGTTTCCACGGTGGCGCATCCGCACGCGAGCATCGCCACGACCATGAGGATTCTGATCACGCTCCCGATCGTACTCGCCGTCGCCGCGGGCGTCGTCGCACAGACGTCCCGTCCGACCGCGGAAAGCGCGCCGTCGTCGCGGCCGGTCGCGAAGGACTTTCGCTTCGTCGTGCCCGGATCCACGTGGGAACTGAAGATGGTGGCCGTGCCCGCGGCGTCGTTCGGCGGCAAGGAGTTTTGGTGTGCGTCCACGGAAATCCCGTGGGACGCGTACGACCCGTTCGTCTACCTCCTCGACGTGGGTGAAGGCGAGAAGGACTTGGACGGCGTCACCCGACCGAGCAAGCCCTACGTCCCGCCGGATCGTGGGCTCGGCCACGCGGGGTATCCGGTCATCTCCGTCAGCCACCGCGGAGCGAGCGCGTTCGCTGCTTGGTTGTCGCTGCGCACGGGCGGCACCTTCCGGCTCCCCACCGAGAGCGAGTTCGAAACGCTCGCACGGGCGGGTTCCGATGGACCGCATTGCGTTCCCGTCGCCTCGCTCGGCGACTATGCGTGGACGGGTTTGAACTCGACCGGTGTCCCGCAACCCGTCGGTACGACGAAGCGACCCAATGCCTGGGGCCTCTTCGATCTTCACGGCAACGTGCAGGAGTGGTGCGACACGCCCGATACGAAGGGCGTCACCAAGGGCGGCAACTACACCGACCATCCGAAGAACACCGCCGTCGACAAGCGTCGTCCGTACTTGAAATCATGGCAGTCGACCGACCCCAACATCCCGAAGAGCACGTGGTGGTTGTCCGACGCCCCGATGGTCGGTTTCCGAGTCGTCTGTACGTCGATACCGACGAAAGTCACCATCCTTCGCGACTCCGGAGCCGTGAAGTGATCCGCGTCGCGATCTTCGCCGTGTGCGTATTCGCGTCGTCCTGCGCCGGGACGCGCGGCGACGTCGCGAGCGCTCCCGACCCCGACGACGTCGCCGTCCGCGCGGCGGTCGATACGCTCTACGCGGTGGTTTCCGGAGAGAAGGGCGTCGCACGTCCTTGGGAGCGCCTGAAGGAACTCTTCGTTCCCGAAGGCTACTTCTGCATCTCGGG
>JAFMJN010000025.1 GCA_017853435.1 Planctomycetota bacterium
GACTCCCGCGCGGTCCTCGCGATCGTTTCGGACTTCGACGATGCGACGCTCGACGACGCCTCCGTCGCCGACGAGCTCAAGCGCGCCACCGCGGGTTTCGCGGTGACGGCGCTCGTGCTCGACCCTTCGCGCGAGACGCTCGAGCGCGCACGTCGCGTCGCGGCGACGGTCGTTCCCGTCGACCGTCTCGAAGCCGGACTCCTCGTGTCGCATCTCGACGATGTCGGTTTTCGTGCAAGTCCGACGGCGTCGCGAAACGCGGATGGAACGGTCGGACCGACGTTCGCCGGGCGACATCGGGTCGCGACGAAAACGGGATCCCGTGTCCTTTCGACCGCCGACGACGGCGCCGCTCTCGTCGCCGTGGTGGATCGTGGACTCGGTCGCGTCGTCGGAGCGGCCGTTCCGGAACCCGAGCCGTCGGTCTTGCGGGAGTGGGTGAGACAGGTCGTCCGCGTCGGGGAGCGTGCGACGTGGACGGCGATGTTCTCGGACGGTCGCCTCGACGTCGTTTGGCCTTCGGGACGGGTCGTCGGTGACGCTCCGTTCACGATCGGCCCGGCGGGAGCCTCCGGGCGCGGCGTGCGCCTCGACATCTCGGGGCCGGGACGCCTTTCCTCGGGGACGGTCTCCGAAATTTCGGAGGGGACGCTCGAACTCCGTGACGCCAGCGGTGCGGTTTCCACGGGGACTCTGGTGCCGCCACCCCCCGTCGAATGGCGGTTTACGCCCCGGGCTTGGATGGGGGTCGAGACCCCCGCCGAGGGCGTTCGTCGGCCCGTTTTCGCGATTCTCGCCCTACTTTTGGCCGCCGCCGCCCTGTGGAAACGCGCGTAAGTCGTCTCCAGTATTCCTCTTACGCTTCGTTTCAGCGCAAACACGCGTCCGTCCGATAGTTTCGGGGAAAGGTGCTTCCATGCGTCACTCCTTCCTCGTCGCGTCGTTCTGTGCGCTCGCTCTCGCGGGATGCGTCTCCGAGACCGTCGATTCCTCCGGGACCCCGGTCACCGAAGCTCCGGCGCCGGGCGGTCCGACTCCCGTCGACGTGGCGCATGCGCAGATCCGCACCATCATCCGGAATCTCAAAGAACAAGATGGGGCCGAACTGCTTCGGAGCCTGCAGGTTCTCGTGAAGATGCGCGAACTGACGCTCGACCCGATCGCCGAAATGCTTCCCGCCTCGGACACGCGCACCCGCGCGAATCTCTGCTACGTCCTCGGGGGAATCGGTGGGGTGAAGGCCGCCGGGATCGCCACGACCTGCCTTCGCGACGGCGACAAGACGGTCCGTTTCGAAGCCGGCGCCGCGCTCGTCGCGATGGGGGAGCCCGCGGGCTACGAGACCGTGGTGACTTTCCTTTCGGATTCCGACCGCAAGTACCGCTACAAGGCGATCGAAGCTCTGCGGGAAGCGACCCGTCAGGATTTCGGCTACGACTTCAACGCGGGTGACGGCGTCCGCAACGCGTCCGTGTCGCGTTGGAACGCCTGGCTCGCCGAGCGCCGCAGCGGCACCCTCGACAAGAAGTGACCGACGTCGCCCGATCGGGGCGCCGCGGTATGCTGCACCCATCGTGACGGTCGAACTGCGTTGGTGCGACGGCTGCCGCTGCAGCGTGCCCGATCCCGACATCGCGTCGGGAGCCGCCCGCGATGTCGACGGTCGTCTTCTTTGCCGCGCGTGCGCGGCCGCGACGCGCCCGGCGAACTCTCCGGATGCGAAGCCGTCCGCCGCGCCACGGGTGCTCGCTCTCGTCGGTGTCGGACTCGCTTTCGTTTTCCTGTGGCGCGCGTGCATGAACGATGCGGCGCCCGTCGGACCCGCATCCGCGGATTTGGACCGCCTCGAAGGCCGCGTCGCCGCCCTCGCCCGCGACGTCGCATCGGTCGCCGCGTCGACGACGCGTCCCGCGACCGTGACCGATGCGATCGCGGATACGACCGCGAGCGACGTCGCCGTCCTGCGCGATCGACTCGACGGAGCGTTGCGTGAGGCCGCCGCCGCGGTGCGGCGCGAATCTGCGACTCGCGAGTTGCTCGAAGCGCGGATCGCCGCCGCCGAGGCGCGGATCGCCGCTCTGCAGTCACGCCTCGCCGATCTCGCCGACAAAGCCGCGGCCGACGCCGTGCGACGCACCGAGATGCCCGCGACGGCTCCCGCACCGACACCCGAGCCGCCGACTCCGGCGCTTCCGCCACCCGCGCCCGTCGTCGACCCGCCTCCGGCTCCCGCTTCGATGCCCGCGATCGATCCCGAACTTCAGGCGTTGGCGTCGCGGCTCAAGGACCCCGCGGCGGGAGTGCGCTTCACGGCCGTCGTGGCTCTCGGAGGCGCGACGTCGCCCCTGGCTGTGGATCTGCTCGTCGCCGCCGTCCGCGATCGCGAGTCGTACGTGCGCGACGCCGCCGTCCGCGCGTTGCGTCGCACGGGATCGCTCGATGCGGTTCCCGCCGTGATTCGCGCGTTGCGCGACACCGACGAGTTCGTCCGATGGTCCGCGCGGGACACGCTTCGCGCGTTGACGGGGACGACCCTTCCGTTCGACCCCGCCGCCTCTCAGGCCGACCGTGAAGCGAAGGCGCGCGCGATCGAGCAGTGGTGGGCGAAGGAGCGTGGGGAGAAGCCGGGAACTTCCGGACCCGGCGGTCGCTGAGCGGTCTTCGGGCGGTCGGAAACGGGTTGGGGGAGAGGCCTTCGGACTGCTAGTTTCCGCTCCCCGGAAACGGGACATCGCGGCGCCCGTCGAGGTCGACGGTGGCCCCACCCGATCCGGTATCGAGAGGCCGAACATGGCGGTTCACGGACACTACAAGGTCACGGTTGTGGGCGCGGGATTCGTCGGATCGACGTCCGCCCAACGGTTGGTGGAAAAGAACATCGCGGACGTGGCGCTCGTCGACATCGTCCCCGAAGTCGCGAAGGGCAAGGCCCTCGACATGATGCAGTCGGCGCCGGTCCTCGGCTTCGACGCCAAGATCGAAGGCGGCACGGGTTACGACCACACGAAGGACTCCGACGTCGTCCTCATCACCGCCGGCATTCCGCGTAAGCCGGGCATGTCGCGCTCCGACCTGCTGAAGACCAACGCCGACATCGTCGGAGGCGTCGTTCGCCAGTGCATGGAGAAGTCCCCGAACGCCGTCATCGTCGTCGTCTCCAATCCCCTCGACGTGATGACCTACCTCGCCCACAAGGTCTCGGGCCTCCCGGACAACAAGGTGATGGGCATGGCCGGCGTCCTCGACGCGGCGCGTTTCCGCACCTTCATTGCGATGGAACTCGGCTGTTCCATCCAGGACGTCGAAGCGCTGCTGCTCGGCGGCCACGGCGACACCATGGTTCCGCTGCCGCGATTCTCGACCGTGTCGGGCATCCCGCTCTCGGATCTCCTGCCGAAGGAGAAGATCGACGCGCTCGTCGACCGTGCGCGCAACGGCGGCGCCGAGATCGTCGGCCTCCTGAAGACCGGGTCGGCCTACTACGCGCCGTCCGCTTCGTCGGTCGCCATGATCCAATCGATCCTCTGGAACGAACGCCGCATCCTCCCGTCGTGCGCCCACGTGAAGGGGATGTACGGCATGGCGGACGCGTGGGTCGGAGTCCCGTGCACGCTCGGCCGCAACGGCATCGAGCAGATCCACGAACTCAAGCTCGACGCCGGCGAACTCGCCGCCCTCCACAAGTCGGCGGATGCGGTCAAGGCCGACATCGCCCTGATCGGCTGAACCACGCGTGACCCTGCCGAACCTCAGCGACGTCCGTCCGAAGTTCCCCGGTACCCGCATCCTCGCGACCCTCGGGCCCGCGAGCGAGTCCCCGGAGGCGATCAAGGCGTTGGCGAACGCGGGGGCTTCGGCGTTCCGTCTCAACTTCAGCCACGGCACCCACGAGCAGAAGCGGCAGATGGTCCTTCGCGTTCGCGAAGTGGCGGTCGAAATCGGCCGCCCCTTGGCGATCCTCGGCGATCTTTGCGGACCGAAACTCCGGACCCGCGAATGCGAAGGCGGCGTGCCGCTGACGCTCGTGACGGGCCAGGAAATCGTCATCACCGCGTCCGACGGCAAGTGTTCCGGATCGCGGGTGACGGTCGACTACGCGCACCTCGCGCAAGACGTGGCGCGAGGGGACCGCATCCTCTTCGACGACGGTCTCATCGCGTGTGAAGTCGTGCGCGTCGTCGGCGGCGACGTGCACGCCCGCGTCCTCAACGGCGGCCCGCTCTCTTCGCGCAAGGGGATCAATCTCCCCGGCGTGCGCTTGTCGATTCCGCCGTTCACGGAACGCGACGCCGCCGACCTCGACTTCATGATGGAAGCGGGCGTCGACCTCGTGGCGCTTTCGTTCGTTCGCGAGGCGGCCGACGTCGTCGACTTGAAGCGTCGCGTCAGCGAACACGGCGCCACCATTCCGGTGATCGCGAAAATCGAGAAACCGGAAGCGGTCGAGCACATCGAAGACATCCTCGACGTGGCCGACGGCATCATGGTCGCGCGCGGCGATCTCGGCGTCGAAATGTCTCCCGAACAGGTTCCGGTGGTGCAGAAGCGCATCATCGCGGCCGCCCGTCGCAAGAGCCGTCTCGTGATCACCGCGACGCAGATGCTCGACAGCATGACGCGCAATCCGCGTCCGACGCGCGCGGAAGCGTCCGACGTCGCGAACGCCATCTTCGACGGCACCGACGCCGTCATGCTTTCGGCCGAAACCGCGTCCGGCGCGTTCCCCGTGGAATCCGTCGCGACGATGGCGGAAATCGCGCGCATCGCCGAAGGCAGCGACGTCTTCCACGCCGTGACCGAAAAGTTCCATCTTCTCGAAGGCGAAGGCATCCTGCACGCCACCGTGCGGGCCGCCTGCGTGGCCGCCGAAGATGTGAAAGCCCGCGCCATCATCCCGTTCACCGCGTCCGGCTGGACGGCGTTCCTCGTCGCGGGACAGCGTCCGCGAATCCCGGTCATCGCCTGCACCTACAACCCGTCGGCCTATCAGCGCCTCGCGTTGTGCTTCGGCGTGACGCCCGTGATGACGGAACGCGGCAAGGACATCGACGACCTCTACGTGCTCGGGATGCGTCACCTCATCGAGGAAAACCACGTCGTCCCCGGAGACATCGTGATCGTCGTCACCGGCTCCGTCGTGCGCGGCAGCGGTGCCAACACCATCAAGATCCACCGGGTCGGCACGGCCGACCTGTCCGACGATCCCGAGACGCGGCGGCGTCTCCGGGAACTTGTCGCAACGATGCAGGAAACCGCCGAAGACCCGGCCCGACCGGTCGGGGAGTGAACGCATGAAGATCCACGAATACCAGGCGAAGGAGATTCTCCGTCGCTACGGCGTGAAGACGTCCGACGGCATCGTCACGGATTCGGCCGACGGCGCCGCCGCGGCCTACGAAACGCTCGGTGCGCCGCTCGCCGTCGTGAAGGCGCAGATCCACGCGGGCGGCCGCGGCAAGGGCGGCGGTGTGAAGTTGGTCCGCAGCGCCGCGGAGGCGCGCGCGGCGGCCGCGCTCATCCTGTCGAAGCCGTTGATCACGCATCAAACGAGCCCCGAAGGTCAGCCGGTGAAGACTCTCCTCGTCGAGCGCGGCTCGGACATCGAGAAGGAATACTACGTCGGCATCGCGATCGACCGGAAGACGCAGAGCCCCGTCATGATGGCCTCGTCCGAAGGCGGCATGGACATCGAAGAAGTCGCGGCTCACCATCCGGAGAAGATCCTCCGCGCTGCGTTCGGTGCGAACGGTGCCCTCGCGGACTCCGAAGCCGAGCGTCTCGCGCGCGGCATCGGCCTTCCCGCGGCCAACGTGGCCGACGGTGTCGCCTTCATGAAGAGCCTGTCGAAGGCTTTCGTGGATCTCGACTGCGCGCTCGCCGAGATCAATCCGCTCATCCTCACGAAGGACGGTCGCGTGCTCGCGCTCGACGCGAAGATCAACTTCGATTCGAACGCGCTCTACCGTCACCCGGACGTGGTCGCGCTGCGCGATCTCGCGGAAGAGGATCCGAAGGAAATCGAAGCTTCGAAGTTCGATCTTTCCTACATCGCGCTCGACGGCGACATCGGCTGCATGGTCAACGGCGCGGGTCTCGCGATGGCGACGATGGACGTCATCAAGTTGGCCGGCGGTTCTCCGGCGAACTTCCTCGACGTCGGCGGCGGCGCCACGAAGGAGAAGGTGAAGGAGGCGTTCAAGATCCTCCTCTCCGATCCCAACGTGAAGGGCGTTCTCGTCAACATCTTCGGCGGCATCATGAAGTGCGACGTCATCGCCGAAGGCGTCATCGGCGCCGTCCGCGAAGTCGCGCTCAAGGTTCCGCTCGTGGTGCGCCTCGAGGGCACCAACGTGCGCGAGGGCAAGGCGCTTCTCGAGGGATCGGGTCTTCCGATCATCACCGCATCCGATCTCAACGAGGCGGCACGCAAGATCGTCGCCGCCGTGAAGGCCTGAGCCGGGAGTCCGACATGAGCGTTTGGGTCAACAAGGACACGAAGGTCATCTGCCAGGGCTTCACCGGGAAGAACGGCACGTTCCATTCGGAACAGGCGATCGCGTACGGCACGAGAATGGTCGGCGGCGTCACCCCGAAGAAGGGTGGCACCACGCATCTCGGTTTGCCGGTCTTCGAAAACGTCGGCGACGCGAAGGCGGCGACGGGAGCGACGGCGAGCGTGATCTACGTTCCGCCCGCGGGCGCCGCGGCGGCGATCATCGAAGCCGTCGAAGCGGGCATCGAACTCGTCGTGACGATCACGGAAGGCATTCCGGTGCTCGACATGGTGAAGGTCCGCGAGTACATGAAGGGCAAGAAGGCCCGTCTCATCGGACCGAACTGCCCGGGCATCATCACTCCGGGCGCCTGCAAGATCGGCATCATGCCGGGCTACATCCACAAGCCGGGCAAGGTCGGCGTCGTGTCGCGTTCGGGCACCCTGACCTACGAAGCCGTGTGGCAGTTGACCTGCCGCGATATCGGGCAGAGCACCTGCATCGGCATCGGCGGCGATCCGATCAACGGCACGAACTTCATCGATTGCCTCGAAGCCTTCAACGCGGACCCCGACACCGAAGCGATCATCATGATCGGCGAAATCGGCGGCACCGCGGAAGAAGAGGCTGCGGACTACGTGAAGGCCCACGTGAAGAAGCCGGTCGTCGGCTTCATCGCCGGGCAGACGGCGCCTCCGGGACGCCGCATGGGGCACGCCGGCGCCATCATCTCCGGAGGTTCCGGAAAGGCGTCGGACAAGATGGACGCCATGAAGCGCGCGGGCATCGCGGTGTGCATGAGCCCGGCGGATCTCGGAGCGACGCTGGTCGACGTGTTGAAGTCCCGCGGCTGACACGCCGCGGGGAACGGGGGGCGGAATGGGAACGGGCACGAAGAGCGGTGGGGACCGCTTCATCGTGACGGGGGGACGGCGCCTTTCGGGCGTCGTCCGTCCGTCGGGCAACAAGAACGAGGCGCTGCCCGCGATCGCGGCGGCGCTCCTCGCGCCGGGAGTCACCGTGCTCGAGAACGTTCCGAAGATTCGGGACGTTCTCCACATGCTCGATTCCGCGGCGTCCGTCGGCGCGGTGATCACGTGGGTCGGACCGAACGAGGTCTCGATCGACGCCACCGAGATCCGCACGGACGCACCGAAACCGGAAATCGCGTCCGTCATTCGCGGATCGTTTCTGCTCGCCGCACCGCTGCTGCACCGCAAGGGGCATGCGCGCCTCCCGCGTCCCGGCGGCGACAAGATCGGTCGGCGGCGCCTCGACACGCATCTCATCGCGCTCGAAGCGTTGAAGGCGAAGGTCCACGACACGAGCGTGGCCTACGATCTTTCGCTTCCGTTCGGCCGTTTCATCTCCGACGTCGTGTTCCTCGACGAGGCGAGCGTGATGGCGACCGAGAACGCACTGATGGCCGCCGCCGTCGCCGACGGCGAGTCCTTCATCTTGAACGCGGCTTCCGAACCGCACGTTCAAGGACTGGCCAAGATGCTCGTCTCGATGGGGGCGAAGATCGAGGGCATCGGTACGAACCGCCTGCGGATCGAAGGCGCGCCCAATCTCAATCCGACGCGCCATCGGCTCGGCGCCGACCACATCGAGGTCGGGTCGTTCATGGCGATCGCGGCGATGACGGGCGGCGAGATTCGCATTCCCGACGTGGATCCGGAACACTTCCGGATGATTCGTCACGTCTTCCGACGCCTCGGCGTCGTCACGCATTTCGAAGACGTCACTACGCTCGTCGTCCCCGCGCGGCAACCGCTCGATGTGCAGTCGGACGTCGACGGTTCCATCGTGAAGGTGGACGACGCGCCGTGGCCGGGGTTCCCCGCCGATCTCACGTCGCTCATCGTGGTGCTCGCGACCCAGTGCAAGGGCACGGTCCTCGTGCACGAGAAGTTGTTCGAGTCGCGGTTGTTCTTCGTCGACAATCTTCTCCAGATGGGTGCGAAGATCGTGCTGTGCGATCCCCATCGCGCGGTGGTCGTCGGTCCGTCGCGGCTCCATGCCGCGGAGATGGCGTCCCCCGACATCCGCGCGGGCATGGCGTTGATCGCGGCGGCCCTTTGCGCCGACGGAAAGTCCGTCATTCAAAACGCGGCGCAGGTCGACCGCGGCTACGAGCGGATCGAGGAGCGCTTGCGGGCCCTCGGTGCCGACATCGAACGAGTCACGTCGTGACGAAGCGGCGGCCGGGATTCCTCGCACCGCTCATCATGGTGGTGGCCCTCCTGACCGCCGTCTTGCCCGACGCGGTCGTCGCCGACGTCACGTCGGCGATCGGCGGATTCCGCGTGGCCGCCTGTCTCGTGATCGCCGGGCTCGCGTTGGCGGTGTCGTTGCTGGAAACGCGACTGATCGCCGTCAAGGCGGCGGTCGACGGCATGGTCGACACCATCAACAAGCAGATCTACGGCGAGGACTATCAGACGATTCGCGACGCCGTGTCGATCCTCGTCGTGACCATGAAAAAGGGCGGAGAAGGCAAGGCGGTCGCCCGTCGCGAATTGGAGCGGCTTTCGGGGCAATCGTTCGGGGACGACGGGGATGCGTGGGCTTCCTGGTGGGAAAAGGCCCGTCCGACGTTTCGTACTCAAAAAATGCGACCGAAGCCGCCGGAATGAGGGTATGATGGTGTTGGGCCCAAGGGACCCCAACCCGCATGCCACTCCTCCTCCTCGGACTTGGAACGGTCGAACTCGTCGTCCTGCTCCTGATCTTCCTCGTGCTCTTCGGCTCCCGCCTGCCCAAGGCCGCCGGCAACATCGGCGCGTCGATCAAGGAATTCAAGAAGGGCATGAAGGACGCGAGCGCGGACGACGCGGACAAGCCCGCGAAGACCGACGCCGAGAAGACCTGATGCCGCGCGGAGTTGCGGCGCGTCGTCGCGGAACGCGCCGCGCGTCGCGCCCGGCCTCACCCCGCCCGAAAACGCCCAAGAAGGGTGGCGGGACGGTGACCGAACGCGGGATTCGTTGGGAAGTCGTCGTCGACGTCGACGGCAAGTCTCTGCCCATCAAGGAGTTCCTCCACGACATGATCGGGGGAACGGTCGTGGGCCTTCTGACCGCGTTGCGCGGAGTCGATGCCCCGAAGCGCGTGCGGCTCGACGTGCGAAGCGTCTCGCGCGACGCATGATTCTCTGGTCGCTCGCGATCCTCGCCGGCGGGCGCTCCCGTCGGATGGGCGTCGACAAGGCGACCCTCGTTTGGGACGGGGAACCGATTCTCGGACGGCTCGTCCGACGCCTTGCGCCGCCCGCGGGACCGACGCGCATCCTCGCGCGTCCGGATCAGTCGCTCACGCTTCCGAAAGGCGCCGTCCGCCTCGACGACCCGGACGGGTCCGAAGGTCCCCTCTCGGGGCTCGTGGCCCTCGCCCGAACGTTCCCGGCGGAACCGGTGTTGGTCGTCCCATGCGATATGCCCGACCTGCCTTCGGGCCTCGGGGCCGCCTTGGCCGAGGCGCTCGACGACGGGGGAGCGGACGGCGCCGTTGTGGCCCCCGACGGTCGTCCCGAGCCTTTTCCGAGCCTATTGGGGCCCGCCGCATGGTCCGCCGTGCGTGCGGCTTGGGACGCCGGAGAGCGCCGCGCCGACGCGTGGTGGCGGAGCGCCCGGCTCGTGCGCATCGATCCCGCCGCGGCGTTCCCGGATGCGTGGCCACAGGGGTTTTTGAACGCCAACGAACCCTCCGACCTGCGTTGAGTGTCCGGGGGGCGGCGGCTAGGGTGACCCAACCGGAAGGCGCGCGCCGCCCGCATGACCCAAGACGCCCTCGACCGCCTCTACCGCCCGATCCTCGCCGACCTCGCCCGGGTCGAAGCGGAAATCGCCCAAGCCCTCGTGGCGGATCGCCACGAGATCGAAGAGATGGCCGCCCACGTAGGGCGGTATTCGGGCAAGAAGATGCGCCCCGCGATCGCCCTGATGATCGCCCAACGGTGCGGCGGCGTGACCCCGCGGCACCACCGACTCGGGGCGGTCCTCGAGATGATCCACTTGGCCACGCTCGTCCATGACGACGTCATCGACGGGGCGGATATGCGCCGCAAGTCGGCGACCGCGAACGCCAAGTGGTCCAACTTCGACGCGGTTCTCCTCGGAGACATCCTCTTCGCGCGGGCCATCAACCTGTTGGGGCGCCTCGGAGACGCGGCCGCCCTCGACGAACTCACGCGCGCGGTGTCGACGCTCTGCGAAGGTGAGATCCTCCAGAATCGTCACCGTCGCAACGTCGATCTCGAAGAGAGCCTCTACTACCGCATCATCGAAGAGAAGACCGCGATCCTTTACGCGGCGGGATGCGGACTGTCGGCGCACCTCGGCGGCGCCCCGACCCCCGTGGTGGACGCGCTGCGGACCTACGGACTCGAACTCGGGACGGCGTTCCAGATCGTCGACGACGTGTTGGATCTCGTCGGCGACGAAGCCGTCGTCGGCAAGTCCCTCGGGACGGATCTCCGCAACGGCAAGATGACGCTTCCCGTCATCTTCATGCGGGACGACACGACGCCCGCCGGACTCGCTCTGTTGACGAAAGTCATGAAGGGCGAGGGCGATGAGGCGGATGCGGCGGCCCTTCGCCGAGCGCTCGTCGAAGACGGCCACGTGGAAGCGGCGAACGTCCGGGCGCGTGATCACCTGCGCCGCGGGCTCGAAGCCGTCGCCCGGGCGATCCCTTCGGCCCACGCGGACCTCGAAGAAATCGCCGGATTCGTCGTCGTACGCGCGCGTTAACGCGCGAGGCGGCGTTTCGCGAGCCGCGCCGCGTTGCGCCAAAGCAGCGCGACGGTGACCGGTCCGACTCCGCCGGGAACCGGGGTAAACGCCGAGCAGACGTCGGCGATGGCCGGAAGAGCGTCGCCCACGATCGAGCGTTTGCCGTCGGTGAAGACTTCGTTGATGCCGACGTCGATCACGACCGCGCCGGTGCGCAACATGTCCGGAGTCAGGAGTCCGGCGCGACCGACGGCCATCACGACGATGTCGGCGCGACGCGTGACGGCCGCGAGATCGCGGCTCCGCGAATGGGCCAAGGTCACCGTCGCGTCCTTCTCGACGAGAAGCAGCGCGGCGGGGCGGCCAACGATTCGGCTGCGCCCCACGACGACGACGTCCGCGCCGCGCAACGGAATGTTCGACGCGAGAAGGCATTCGACGACGGCCGCCGCCGTGCACGGCGCGACGGTCGGAGCGGATTCGAGAAGCGCGCCGAGATTCGCGGGGTGGACGCCTTCGACGTCCTTCTCGGGGGAAAGGCGGGCCTGAACGACTTCGGAGCGAATCCCGGCCGGAAGCGGCATCTGGACGATGACGCCGGTCACGGACGGATCGGCGTTCAGCGCGTCGATCTCGGCGAGCACCGCGGCTTCGGTCGGTTCGGCTGCGCGGCGGATCTCGTAGGACATGCCGAGGCGGGCGGCGGCCTTCGCCTGACGACCGAGGTAGACCTCGGAGGCCGGATCGTGCCCCGCCGCCAAGGCGACGAGACGCGGGACGACGCCCGCCGCTGCGAGTTCCGAGACGATCGCGGTCACCTCGTTTTCGAGGGCCGCGGCGATGGGGGCTCCGAGGATCGACGTTGCCATGGGCGGATGATGCCAAGGATGCGGAAATCGCGCTACGATCGGAGTCGGGAAAACTCCATGGATCAGGATATCGACCGCGTCCTCGTACACGAACGCCGCATCCGCGACCGCGTCGCCGAACTCGGGGCGCGCATTTCACGCGACTACGAGGGCAAGGACGTGACCGTCGTCGCGCTGCTCAAGGGCGGCGTCGTGTTTCTGTCGGATCTGATCCGTTCGATCTCGGTGCCCATGCATCTCGACTTCGCATGGGCCTCGTCCTACGGCGACGGGACGACGTCGTCGGGCAACGTGGCGCTCCGCGTCATGCCGGACACGAGTCTTCGTGGGCGTCACGTCCTTTTGGTCGACGACATCCTCGACACCGGGCGTACGCTCGCGCGGGTCTCCGCGGAACTCCGCGACCGCTTCGGAGCCGCCGAAGTGAAAACCTGCGTGCTCCTCGACAAGGCCGCCCGTCGCGAAGTCGACGTCCGGGCCGACTACGTCGGATTCGAGGTCGAGAACGTTTTCGTCGTAGGCTACGGCCTCGATTTCGCGGACCGCTACAGGAACCTCCCGTACATCGGAGTCCTGAAGCCTCACCTCTACGCGAACTGACGATGGCGTTCGAAGATCGTGGTTGGGCTCGCGACTATCTGCCGGGGGCGGGCGAGGGCCGACTCATGCTCGGCCTGCTCGTGGTCATCGCGGCGGCCCACGTCGTCAAAGTCCTCGCCAACGTCTTCATCCCCGGAGCGGGGGATGCATTCCACGACGTGGGGGCGACCACCGTCGACGGCTTCGCGTCGGGCGAACTGTGGCGTCCCTTCACCTACATGCTCCTGCACGGGGGAGTCGGGCACCTCATTTGGAACCTGCTCCTGCTCGGGTTCTCGGGCTTCGCACTCGAACGCGCCGTCGGCGCCCGTTCGGCGCTTCGCATCTTCATCGTCGCGGGCCTCGTCGGATCGCTCTCGGTCTTCGTGTGGCTGGCCATCGGCCACGAAGGAATCCGAACGATCGGCGCGAGCGGCGCGATCTTCGGCGTCCTCGTCGCGCTCGCGGTGGTCTCGCCGGAACTCACGGTCCTCTTGTTCTTCGTGTTCCCGGTGAAAATCCGCTGGCTCGTCGGCGGCTACGTGGCCATCGACGCCATGACCGCTTTGGGCGACGGCCACGGTCGACCGGGAAGCGTGACCACTTCCGACGTTTTCTGCCATCTGCTCGGGGCCGGCACCGGTTTCGTGATGGCTTGGGTATGGCCGTCGTACGTCGCGCCCTATCTCGCCGACGCCAAGCGTCGTCGTGAACGGGCCGTGAAGGACGCCGAGCGTCGCGTTCAGCTCGACGAAGCGGCTGAACTCGATCGCATCCTCGCGAAGATCTCCGATCACGGACTTCCGTCTCTGACGGAAGCCGAGCGCGAAACGTTGAAACGCGAGTCGCGCCGACGCAAAGAGAGGTCGTGACCCTCGATGCCGATCGTCGTCCATGAAGTGCGCGTTCCCATCGACGTCGGAGAAGACGAAGTCTTCGCGATGGCCACGGCGCGTGCGGGCGTCCCGAAGGTGGACGTCGCGCGTGCGGAGATCGTGCGTCGTTCACTCGATCGCCGTCGCGGACTCGTACTTTCGTACACGGTCGAGCTTCATCTGAACGACGAGTCCGGGCCACCCGATCGACTGCGCCGCGATCCGAAGGTCGGATGGGAATCCCCGGCCGACGAGAAGCCGCCGAAGCGCGGCGACGCTCCGATCGAACATCCGCCCGTCGTGATCGGTGCGGGTCCCGCGGGGTTGTTCGCGGCGCTCGTCCTCGCGCGTCAGGGGATGCGTCCCGTCATCCTCGAGCGGGGCGACGCGATGAATCGGCGAGCCACGATGCTGCGCGATCTCGTTCGCGACGGCCGTTTCGATCCGGAAAGCAACTATCTTTTCGGCGAAGGCGGTGCGGGCACGTGGTCCGACGGGAAACTCACGTGCCGTTCGCGCGATCCGCGAACGCGTTTCGTTCTCGAAGAATTCCGCGTGAAGAGCGGCGTCGACGCCGTGGCTTGGCATTACCGCCCCCATCTCGGGTCCGATCGCGTGCGTGCGGTGGTCGGCCGTCTCCGGATGGAGATTCTCTCTCTCGGCGGTGACTTCCGATTCCGTTGCCGGGCGCTCGGCGTGCGCGTCGTCGACGGGCGTGTCGCGGGCGTCGATACCTCCGACGGTCCGATCCCGGCCTCCGCCGTCGTCCTGGCGCCCGGGCACTCCGCGCGCGACTTCATGCGGGCGTTGGCCGCGTCGGGGATCACGATGGTCCGCAAGCCGTTCCAACTCGGCGTGCGGGTCGAGCACCCCCAACCGTTCATCGATCGTGCCGTTTGGGGCGAGGCGGTGGGACATCCGAAACTCGGCCCGGCGGACTACCGGGTCGCGGCGAACGGAGCGGGTCGCAGCGTCTTCAGTTTCTGCATGTGCCCCGGCGGGGAAGTGATTCCGGCGATTTCCGACCTCGCACACATGAACACGAACGGGATGTCGTGGTCCGCGAAGGACACGGGATTCGCGAATTCGGGGTTGGTGACCACCCTCAACCCCGAGGACTTTCCCGGGGACGGCGTGTTCGCGGGAATGGAAGCCCAGGAGGCCATCGAAGCGCGGGCGGCGGAGGCGGTCGGATTCACGCCCGCCGTGCCCGGTCAGCGCCTCGTGGACTTCCTCGCCGGACGCCGTTCGGAGACCCTCCCGCCGGGCTCCTGTCGCAACGGGATGGTCCCCGCCGATTTGCGCCCGCTCGTGCCGCCGAGCGTCCTCGCGGCGCTTTTGGAAGCCATACCGGCGTTCGGTCGGCAGATGCGGGGGTTCATCCGCGAAGACGCGGTCCTCGTCGGGCCCGAGGCGCGGTCGTCCTCTCCGGTCCGCATCCCGCGTGATCCGGACAGCCTCGACGCCGAAGGGGTACGGGGCCTCTTCCCGATCGGCGAAGGAGCCGGTTACGCCGGCGGGATCGTTTCGGCGGCGCTCGACGGTGTCCGGGCGGCCGAATCGATCCTCGCCCGCTACGCCCCCTGAGTCGGGCGTCCCGACGGTCGTCCTCGGGCGCATGCGAAGAGACCGCGGGGGCGCGAGTCTCCGGGGCTTCCGCGCCGTATCGTGGGAGAGAGGCCCGCACGCTTCGGGTAAAACACTCCCATGCGCACCCTTACGATCGCTTTGGTTGCCCTGTTCGTCGCCGTCGCCGCGCCCGCTCAGGACGCGCGCGTGAACCAGTTCATCGGCGACTTCGAGAAGGCCATGCTCGCCGACAACTTCAACGAGATGCAGACTCTCGTGAAGCAAGGCGGCGACACGGTCAAGTTCTCGTTCATCGCCTACGAAGCGCAGTGGTGCGCCGCGGTCGCGGCGAACCGCGCCGCGGACAAGGCGCAACGCGAGAAGTTCCTCGAAACGCTCGCGAAGGTGTCGAGCCTCACGCAGAAGGACGACTTCTGCAAAGACCGCCTTCTCTGGCTGAAGGGCCTTTCCCCCGAAGCGATCGCCAAGAAGGCGGAACTCGACGAAGCGCTGAACACGGGTTCGACGTTGTACGGTCGCGCGGACCGCGAGCGCCAGGACAAGGCGTGGGATCCGGTCATCGAGCACTTCACGAAGTTCATCGGCATGGCTCAGGCGATCCCGGACGTCTATTGGGAGATGGTCGGGTGCTTCTACCTCGGTGACGCGCACAAGGGCAAACTCGAGTACTTCGAGTCCTGCTACTGGTACAAGAAGGCGGCCGCGGTCGGATTGGCCGCGAAGTTCAACGCGTTCGTCAACGCGTTCGGATTCCTCGACAAGGCCGGACGCGCGGCGAAGGACGGGAACTTCCGCGAGGACTTCATCGAAGTCGCGTTGCCCGTCGCCGAGGCGAAGGCGAAGTGGAAGACCCGCGTCGAAGAAGCCGCGAAGGCTCCGGCGGAAGGCGGCGGGGCGCCCAAGATCGCGAACGCCCCGGCGAACCTGCCTCCTCCGGCCAACGTCCACACGATGAAGTTGGAGTGGGTCGACGCGGACAAGTCGAAGATCTCCGCGCTCGCCGGAGGACGTCCGGCCTTCACCACGTGGTATCAGACCAACGCCCACTGGTACTTCTGGTCGGCGATCGGATTCAAAGGCGGCGACAAGGCGAAGCTGCCGTTCCTGCCGGGCGAGCACGACCTGCGCAACGAGAAGGGCAAGGTGCTGCTCGATCCGGACGGCGCCGGAAAAGGCACCGAAGAGCAGATGAAGATCCCGCAGAAGGCGGAGATCGTGTCGTTCAAGGGCCGCAAGTACAACGACGGCACCGTGGGCGACGTTCACGTTCGCATGGTCGAAGGTCCCTATCAGTACAAGATCATGGGCCAAGCGGCGCGCGCGAGCCGTGAAGGCGGCGTCGTTCAGTTCCGTTGGCAGGGCGCCATGCAGGCGACCACGAAGTTCGACGGTCTCGACATCGCGATCTACGACGAAGACGCGGACGGCACGTTCACGTCCTACGGCAAGGACTGCGTGGTGATCGGCAAGGGCAAGGACGCCGTCGTTCAGCCGCTCTCGCAGTACATCTATCTGAAGGGCCTTCTGTTCCAGATGAAGCTCGACCCGAGCGGCACGAACATCCGCTTCAAGCCCTACGACGGTCCGGTCGCGCCTCTGAAGATCGAATGGAAAGCCGCATCGACGCCGCAATCCCTCATCTTCAACGGCCAAGGCGACATCGCGTCGTTCTACGTGAACGTTCTCGAAGCGAAGGACAAGCCTCTTTGGGTTCCGGTGGGCGAATACCGCCTCTTCTCCGGCTACTTCGCCTTCGGTGAGGCCGGCGAAAAGCGCGAGACCATCCTCATCTCTCCCGGACGGTCGGGCGTGATGCGCGTGATCGAGGGCCGCATGAACACGCTCGAACTCGGCGCGGCGAAGGAACCGGGGTTCCGCTTCCTTTGGAAGGCCGAGACCTACAAGGAAAAGGGCGAGGACATGGTGCGCGTCCTTCCGAAGGAACTGAAGGTCATCGGCTGCTTCGGCGAGGAATACGAGTGGTTCCAAACCGGCGTCGTGCGTCCTTTGGTCAAGATGCGCATCGGCGAAAAGGGCGCGCCTTTCCACGACAAGGAAATGGCGGCTCCGGACAAGGAAGACTTCAACAAGGATTCGCAACTCATCTGGTTGCCGCACGTGCTCGAAGTGAAGAAGCCGGGAGCCGGTGAAGTGTGGATCCAGATGGAGTGCAACTATCCGAAGCTCGGCAAGATCGGCTCGAAGTGGGAACGCGTCGACTGACGCCGATTCGGGCGTCCGTCGTCGGCTACCTCAACGCGCGTCCCCTGTGGGACGCGCTCGCGGAGGACGACGCGTTCGACGTCCGCACGGGTGTCCCTTCCGAAGTGACGTCCCGTCTCGCGGCGGGAGAGGCCGACGTCGCGTTGGTCTCCTCGATCGAACTCCTTCGTGACGGAGTGCGTCGGATCTCCGGCGCCTGCATCGCCTCCGACGGTCCCGTGACGTCGGTGCTCGTCGCCCTCGCCACCGCCCCCGGACGCGTTCGCCGCCTTGCGGTCGACCCGAGCAGCCGCACCTCGCAACGCCTCGCGGAAATCATCCTTCGCGGCTACGGCGCCGAACCCGAGGTGGAAGAGCACGACCCCGCGACGGCCCTCCAAGCGGGATTCGATGCGGCCCTCGTGATCGGCGATCCCGCATTCGCCTTCGCGAAGAAGGGGTACCCCGTCCTCGATCTCGCTTCCGAGTGGGGAAAAACGACGGGTTTGCCCTTCGTCTTCGGAGTTTGGGCCGCTCCTGCCGAAAAGAGCCCCGGGGAGGTAGGGATTCTCGAAGACGCCCTCGATCGCGCCCGCGATCGGGGACTCGAGAGGATCCCCGAGATGGCTCGTCGCGCCGCCGCTTCGGGGTTGCTTTCCGAAGCGGAGGCAAGGGTTTATCTCACCCGTCGCATCCGCTACCGTTTCGGCGAACGCGAGGCGGCGGGCCTTCGTGCGTACCTCGATGCGGTACGCGCCCTCCCCGGCGAAATCCGAAGGCGCTGACCATGCTTGACCCCAAGTTCATTCGAGAGAACCCCGACGTCGTCAAGGACGCGTGCCGCAAGAAGCGCATCGACGTGGACGTCGATCGCCTCGTCGCTCTCGACGGCGAGATGCGCGACATCCGTCGCAAGCTCGAAACCCTGAAGGCGGAGCAGAACGCCCGCTCGAAGCAGATGCCGTCCCTGTCCGCCGAAGGGAAGGCGGCGCTGCGCGCCGAACTCAAAGTCCTCTCCGACCAAGTTTCGGAAGGCCAGAATGCCTTGAAGGCGCTCGAGCCCGAACTCGAAGGTCTTCTCCTCCGTGTTCCGAATATCCCCGCTCCCGAAGTTCCGGACGGCAAGGACGACACGGAAAACGTGGAGCTTCGCAAGGTCGGAACTCCGCGCGTCTTCGAATTCACACCGAAAGACCACGTCGAACTCGGTACGTCGCTCGATTTGCTCGATACCGAGCGTGCCGCGAAGATCGCCGGAAGTCGCTCGTACTTCCTCAAGAACGAAGGGGCGTTGCTCGAACTCGCCGTGCTCCGTTTCGCCCTCGACCACATGGTCGCGTCCGGCTTCACGCCGATGATCGTTCCGCACATCGTGAACGAAGACGCGATGCGCGGCACCGCGTACCTGCCGGGCGGGGAAGAGCAGGCGTATCAACTCACGCGCGACGACGGTTGGCTCATCGGAACCTCCGAAGTACCCGTCACCGCGTACCACTCGGGTGAAATTCTGAACGCGTCCCAGCTTCCGATCCGCATGGCGGGTTGGTCGTCGTGCTATCGGCGCGAGGCCGGAACCTACGGCAAGGACACCCGCGGCATCTACCGCATCCACCAGTTCATGAAGGTGGAACAAGTCATCCTCTGTCGCAACGACGCCGAGGAAAGCCGGAAGTACCACGCGGAAATCCTCGGCCACGCCGAGACGATCCTGCAGAAGCTCGAACTGCCTTACCGTGTCGTGAACGTCTGCGGCGGCGATCTCGGTCGTCCGCAGGTCCAGAAGTTCGACGTCGAGACGTGGATGCCGTCGCGCAACGGCTACGGCGAGACGCACTCCGCCAGCCGATTCCACGATTTCCAGGCGCGTCGACTCGGCCTCCGCTACCGCGACGAAAACGGCGACGTCAAGTTCTGCCACACGCTGAACAACACGGTCATCGCTTCGCCGCGCATCCTGATTCCTCTGCTCGAGAATCACCAAAACGCCGACGGATCCGTCACGATCCCGGAATGCCTGCGGCCCTACATGAACGGCCGCACGAAGATCGGCCCGAAGGGCTGATCGCGCTCAGCGCGGCGAGAAGAGATTGATGAACGTCGTGTTCGCCGAGTTTCCTCGGGGAGCGCGGTTCTGCAGGGCCTGAAAGAACGGGTTCTGTCCCGCGGGTACGTTCATCGGGACGCCGTTGGGACCCGGGTTTTGGCCCTGATTGCCGCGCCCGCGTCCGCGTCCCCGACCGCCGCCCGGGCCACCTTCGCCTTCGGGGCCGCCGGGCCCGCCGCCACCACGTGCATCGCGGACGCCGCGTCCGGAAACCGGGGGCGTCGGCACGCGGAGTCGGCCGTCCCAGTTGGCGATGGCGCGCTCTTCGTCCGCGGTGAGATTGACTTGAGGCAACGGGATCCAGCGTTGGAACCGGAAGACCTGCGGTTCCTTGCCCGCGAGCATCCGGTCGGCGGGTTCGCGCGCGTAGAGGTCGAGCGTCACGATCACGGCGCGTGGGATCCCGCCTTCCTCGATCGCGTGCCATGTGTCCTGTCGCATTTCTTCCGTCAACGCCGTGGCGCCCGCGGCGCCCGTGGTCGAGCCCGATGGGCGGTTTCCGTTCGACGTCGACGATCCGTTCGCGCCGCCGCCCCCACCCGTCGGTTCACCGGTCGGCGCCGAGCGACGCACGTATTCGAACTTGAGAGCGTGGACCATCGGCCACACGAGGCGGTAGATCCCGCCGTCGTGCGGTTCGTCGTCGATGTGGAAATCTTCGCGGCGCCACAACTCGAGGTAGGCGCGATCGTCGGGGCTTTGGCGGCAGACGTACTGAATTTCGGACGTCGGGCTCCGACGCGGGTGCGGCTTGAGTTCGTACCCGAACGTCGTGTCGGAAAGCAGATTCGGCTCGCCGACGTGGCCGAGAGAGCAGGCGATGAACGACATTCCGTCCGCTTCGCGACCCGAGATCTCGGCGTCGGCTCCCCAGAAGGAATCGTTCTCCTGCATGTCGTAGAAGTAGGCGTTGCGAAGATCCGCTTCGATCGCGTCGAGAACGGCGGGACCCGCCGCGTAGGGCGTCGAGTAATCGCTGACGGCGCGATGCTGACGCACCGCGGAGTCCAAGCTGGAGAACACCATCGTGAGCAGAAGCCCGCCGATGGCGATGGCGAGCAGGACTTCGATCATGGTGAAGCCCGATTGGCGTCGTCGGAGCGTCATCGCTTGTCCGTTCCGCCCGCGGGGGCTCCGTTGGTTCCGTTTTGCCCACCGGCGCCCGCACCGGCGCCGCCCGGACCTCCCGCTCCACCGGGCCCGCCCGCGCGCGACGCTTGCTGGTCGGCGAAGTTGAGGGCCTCGTCGGGGACGGGGAGGTAGGTGATGAGCGACCACGAGCGATCGAGATCGGCGGGGCCCGGTCGCCACGTCACGGTAACCACGACCCGTTGTTTGAACTGTCCGTCGGGCGTCTCGAGTTCCTCTTCGCTGCGTCCGCCCGTGCCCTCGGCATCGGTGCGGCCGCCCGACATGCGGTTCGCGGAGGCCTGCGCACGGAACGAGTCGACGGGACGCG
>JAFMJN010000198.1 GCA_017853435.1 Planctomycetota bacterium
GATTTCGCGATCGACCGGGGTTAGTTACCCAGCGATCAATGCCTCCGACTTAGTTCGTATCCCAATCGCGCTTCCCCCCCTCCCCGAGCAACGCTCAATCGCCGCCTTCCTCGACCGCGAGATGGCGAAGATCGACGGGTTGATCGCGGAGCAGGAGAAGTTGATCGAGTTGCTCGGTGAGAAACGGCAGGCCGTCATCTCGCACGCCGTCACCAAGGGCCTCGACCCCTCCGCCCCTCTCAAGCCCTCCGGCGTCGAGTGGCTCGGCGACGTGCCTGTTAAATGGAAGATTCTCCGACTTGGCTTTGAGTGCCGAACCCATGTTCCGATGAGAGACAAGCCCGAGTCACTCGATGGAGCGATTCCATGGATTCGAATTGAAGACTTCGATGGCAAGTACATAACAAGGTCTAAATCGGGACAGGGCGTGACTCCGGCGACAGTGGCGGCAATGAACTTAAAGGTTTTACCGGAGGGTGCCGTTCTTTGCTCGTGTAGCTGTAGCATGGGAGTGGCTGCAATAGTTGCGCATCCACTTGTGACAAATCAGACGTTCATTGGAATTGTTCCTGGAAATCGAGTGAGGAGTGATTACCTCTACTACTACTTCAATACGATTGCAAAGCATCTCGATGCTATGAGCACAGGCGCAATTCAAACCTATCTGTCTCGTAATGACTTTCAACAAATTCGTTTTCCAGGCCCATCCGTAGCCGAGCAGAGATCGATCGCGGAATTCTTGGATAGAGAGACGGCGAAGATCGACGGACTTGTTTCGGAGGCCAAGAACGCCATCGAACTTCTACGCGAACGCCGCTCCGCGCTGATCTCGGCCGCCGTCACCGGGCAGATCGACGTGCGCCCTACTGTTTCGGAGTCCATCGCATGACGTCACGGCCGCAAACGATCCAGATCTTCCTTCCCAAAGGCGACCCTCGGGGTATGCGTGTGGCCGAGATCATGACGCGCATCGTTCAGGTGATCGAGGTGCCGCGGACCGACATCGAAGCATTCTCGGAGATGCCCGAAAGCAAGCAGGTCGCGTTGTACTTCCTGTTCGGGACGTCCGACGACGCTTCGGGGAACTGCGTCTACATCGGTCAGACGGGTGATCTGACGCAGCGGCTGAAGAGCCACCACAAGAACCGGGATTCGTGGGAACGGGCGGTGGTCCTCGTGTCGCGAACGAACAGCCTGACGCAGACGCACGCGCTGTTCTTGGAATGGCACTGCTTGAAGATCGCCGAGAAGGTCGGGCGCTACGCGTTGGAGAACGGAAACGCGGGCAGCAAGCCGCATACGCCGGCACCGCTCGAAGCGGACTGAATGGAGATTTTCGAAACCGGTCGGACGTTGCTGTCGACCTTGGGGTATCCCGTGTTCGACCAAGTTGGGGGCGAATCTCGGCGCGAGGGTCGGCACGACGGATACTCGTGCAACGCCTCCGGAGCGAACGCCGACGGTCTGTACACGACCGACGGCTTCGTCGTGTTGGCCGGATCGTCCGGACGCAAGGAATTGCGGAAATCCGCCGAGGGGACCCAGGTGGAACGTCTTCGGGCGAGGCTCGTGGCGTCGGGGGCGGCCCGTTACGACGGCGATCGGTTCGTCTTCGTCAAGGACCACGTGTTCGGATCGCCGAGCATGGCGGCCGCGGCCGTCGTCGGGGGCCATATGAACGGATGGGAAACGTGGAAGCGAGACGATGGACGAACCTTGGACGATGTTGAACGAGGCGGAGACACGCCGTGACGCTGCATAAAGAAGTGCATTTCGAAAACGAAATCTGCGATCACCTCGCCGCCCACGGGTGGCTTCACGACAAGGACGATGCGGCGAAGTACGACCGTCCTCGCGCGCTTTTCTCGGAGGATGTCGTGCAATGGGTGCGGGACGCGCAGCCCGACGCATGGGACGTCCTCGTCAAGAACAACGGATCGAAGGCCGAGACGGTGCTTCTCGATCGGGTGCGGTCGGAACTCGACAAGCGTGGAACGTTGGAAGTCATGCGCTTCGGCGTCGACCTCATGGGGCTGAAGAAGCCCGCCGCGATGGCGCAATTCAAGCCGGCGTTCAATCTGAACGGCGAGATCTTGGAACGCTACGGAAAAAACCGTCTGCGCGTCGTGCGGCAGGTGCGGTATTCCCAGTCGAATGAGAACAGCCTCGACTTGGTGTTGTTCCTGAACGGAATCCCCGTCGCGACCGCGGAACTCAAATCCGACTTCACGCAGAGCGTGACCGACGCCGTGGACCAGTACCGATACGATCGCGATCCGCGTCCGAAGGGGCAGGCGGTCGAGCCGCTCTTGTCCTTTCCCCAAGGGGCGTTGGTGCATTTTGCGGTGTCGAACAGCGAGGTGCACATGACGACGCAACTCGCGGGGCTTCGGACGAAGTTCCTTCCGTTCAACAAGGGCGACGGGAACGGCGCGGGGAATCCGCCGAATCCATCGGGCGGTCATCGCACGGCTTATCTGTGGGAGCAGGTTTGGGAGCGCGACGGGTGGTTGGAGATCTTGGGGAGGTACCTGATCGGTGAACGGGACGCGAAGAAGCAGCCGTCGCGGACGTTGTTCCCGCGATACCACCAACTTGACGTCACCCGAAAACTTCAGGAAGCCGTTCTGCGCGATGCTCCGGGGACCAAGTACCTGATCCAGCACTCGGCGGGGTCGGGAAAGACGAACTCGATCGCGTGGACCGCCCACTTCTTCTCCGAACTGCACGACAAGGACTCCAAGAAGGTGTTCGATACGGTCGTCGTCGTTTCTGACCGGAACGTGATCGACGCTCAGTTGCAGGACGCTCTTTTCGGATTCTCTCGAACGATGGGCGTCGTCGCGACGATCAAGGGCGAAGGGGCGTCGAAGGGCAAGGAACTCGCCGATGCCCTCTCGGGGTCGAAGAAGATCGTGGTCTGCACGATTCAGACCTTCCCTTTCGCCTTGGAGAAGGTGCGTGAAATCGCCGCTACCGAAGGGAAGCGTTTTGCGGTGATCGCCGACGAGGCGCACAGCAGCCAAGCGGGGGAGGCCGCCGCGAAGTTGAAGGCGGTTCTTTCGCCGGAGGAACTCGAGGATCTCGCCGACGGCGGGGAGGTCAGTGGCGAGGACATCCTTGCCGCGCAGATGGCGGCCCGTGCGGACGACGGCGGGGTGACGTTCGTGGCGTTCACCGCCACGCCGAAAACGAAGACTCTCGAGATCTTCGGGACACGGCCCGATCCCCACCGGAAGCCGGCCGACGACAACATTCCGAAGCCGTTCCACGTCTATTCGATGCGGCAGGCGATCGAAGAGAAGTTCATCCTTGATGTTCTCCGCAACTACACGAGTTACGACGTCGCCTTCAAACTCGCGCAGAAGGGCGAAGAGGTCGATTCGACCGAAGTCGAGCGTTCGGCCGCGCTGAAGCGGCTGATGGGATGGGTGAGGCTCCATCCCCACAACATCGCGCAGAAGGTGCGTCTCGTCGTCGAGCATTTCCGCGCTCACGTCGCCCCGCTCCTCGACGGTCAGGCGAAGGCGATGGTGGTGGTCGGGAGCCGTCTCGAGGCCGTGCGGTGGAAATTGGCGATCGACGCCTACATCCGCGAGAAGAACTACCTGTGTGGGACGTTGGCGGCGTTCTCGGGAGAGGTGAGCGACCCTGCGTCGTCGCCCGAGCCCGTGACCGAGCATTCACGATTGCTGAACCCGGGCCTGAATGGTCGGGATATTCGTGAGGCATTCAAGGGAGCCGATTACCGCATTCTTCTCGTCGCGAACAAGTTCCAGACGGGCTTCGACCAACCGCTTCTCTGCGGCATGTACGTCGACAAGCGGCTTGCGGGCATCCAAGCGGTGCAGACCCTATCGCGGTTGAATCGTGCGCATCCGGGGAAGGACACGACCTACGTCCTCGACTTCGCCAACGATCCCGCGGAGATCTTGAAGGCATTCCAGACCTACTACGAAGAAGCGGAGCTCGCGGCGACGACCGACCCCAACTTGGTGTTTGATCTCCGAACGAAGCTCGATGCCGCCGGGCATTACGACGACAACGAGGTCGATCGGGTCGTCCGAGTGGATATGGACAAAAACGCGAAGCAGTCGGAACTGGTGACGGCCCTCGAGCCGATCGTCGACCGATTGATGCGGCGGTACAAGGACGTCCGCGAGCGCCTCGCGGACGCGAGGAAGCGGAAGGACGGAACGCAGGAGGCGGCGGCCCAGGAGGAACTCGCGGCGATGGAGCTCTTCCGTGGCGACATGGGCGCGTACATCCGCCTCTACACCTTCTTGTCCCAGATCTTCGACTATGGACAGACCGCGTTGGAAAAGCGGGCGATCTTCTATCGGAAACTGCTTCCACTGCTCGAGTTCGAGCGCGAGCGGACCAACATCGACATCTCCAAGGTGCAGATGACGCACCATGCGGTCAGGCATCGAGGAACGGCGGACTTGTCCCTACGGTCCGGCGGCGGTGGGGCACTTGATCCCATCCGTGAGGCCGGAGCGGGTCTCGTACAGGAGAAGGAGAAGGCACGACTCGCCGAACTGATCGAGCGCCTGAACGAAATCTTCGGCATGAATATCGACGGTGGAGCGGACAGCCCGGGCGTCGTTTACATCCGCGACGTCCTCGGACAACAGATTCTCCAGTCGGAGCTGCTTCAACAGCAGGCCGTCAGCAACACTCCGGAGCAGTTCGCCACTTCACCCGATCTCGTCCCACAACTTGAAGATGCCGCCGTGGAAACGCACGACGTGCATACCGCGATGAGCAAGCAGGTTCTTGAGTCGAAGAGCAAGGCCGCCGCCGCAGTTCGATTGTTGATCGAACACTTCGAGCTTTACGAGAAACTTCGCGAACGCGGGCTTCAGCGATTTGGAGAAGGTGCATGAATGTGACGCGTCTCGTCGCCGGCGTCGTCGTGTCGGTTGCATCGTTCGCGAACCTCGCGGAGGCCCAGTCGGCGATGTCGCGCTACGAACTCGGCGTGCGGACGCGGGCGCTCGAACGCGCGTGGATGAACGGGGGCGCCGCCGGAT
>JAFMJN010000199.1 GCA_017853435.1 Planctomycetota bacterium
CGTGCGACCTGGTCCCTTCGGCTGTGCGCGGGGCTCTTTCTCGCCGAAGCGATGTTCGGCGCGACGCACGCGACCGTTCCGACGTTGACACCGTTCAACATCGCGCCGCTTGCGGTCGCCTTGTTCACCGCGGCGATCGCCCTTCGCGCCGTCGGACGCGCCGCACTCGCACGTTCGGGGCCGGAAGTGGTTCGCGAGTGGCATATCGATCCGAACGATGCGGTGCGTTCGTGGTGGGCGGTTCCGCTGTGGCCACCCGCTCCCCTCGTCGCCCTCCGAGACACCATGCATTTCGTGGCGACGCGGCTTTCCACCGCACGGCGCGTTCCGCGCACGTTGTCGCGCCGGTGGTGGAGAGCGATCGCGTTCTTCACCGTCGTCGCGGCGCTGATCGCAGCCCTACGCCTCGTGGCGTGGACCGGCGCGGGTTTCGACGCGACGTCCGGCACGTGGCTGGCGGTCGGAGGGTCCTGCGCCGCGGCGGCTCTCGGTCTCCTCGCGGAAACCATCCGCACCTTGGCGGCCGTTACGGGCGCGCCGAAATGACGAAGTAGGTATCGAGTCCCACCATCTCGGTGCGCGAGTCTCCGAATTTTCGTCCCACGATTTCCTTGTGGGCTTCGCCCGCCTTCGCGACGAGCCAGAAACGACCGTCGCGAGCGATGTGGTGACGCGCCGCGGCGATGAACGCGTTCGCGATCCGAAAGTCGCCGAAATACGGCGGATTCGCGACGATCAAGTCGAAAGGCCCGCCCGGGATGTCCTCGAGATCGCGCCGCAGAATCGCCTGAGCGGAAGAAAGTCCATTCAGTGCGATCGAACGGCGCGCCGCACCGATCGCCCGGGCGTTGCAATCGACCATGACCACGCTCGACCCCGGTGACCGCGCCGCGGCGAAGCTTCCGATGATGCCGTTCCCGCAACCGATGTCGAGAATCCGAGCCTTCGGCGCGACCTCGAGCACTTTCAGAAGCGCCTTGGTCCCACGGTCGATGCGTCCGTACGAGAAGACGCCCGCGCGCGTGAGGAAGTTCATGGGCTTCGGCGGAAGGTCGACTTCGAGCACATGCGAATGGTCTTTCCACGCCGCGCGTTCCTTGCGCCGTGTCGCCCAAACCGCGTAGCCGCCGCGAACCTCCGAAACATCGGCCTTTCCGAAGACCGATTCGACCGCCGACTTGAGCCACGACGGATCTTTGTCCGTGGTGCCCACCAAGCGCCCACCCTGCGGAAGGAGATCGTGCGCCTGTTCGATGACTTCGCGGGTCAGCAGCGCTTCGCCGCCCGCCGGAAACGGAAATGCGACGAGATCGAAGGGACCACCGGAGCGCGTGACCGCATCGCCCGCCGTCGTCCGCCCCGAGGCCAGTACGTTGTCGCCGGACGGCACGAACCCGGGCAAGTCTTCCCCGACGCACATCGCGTCCGTGGGTACGGCGTTCGCCGCGAGGACCTGTGCGACTTCCCCGGCGGCATAAGCGTCGAAGTGCCACCACGTCGTCGCGTCCGGCCCCCACAACGCCCGCGCCGTGAGAAGCCCGACTCCGGCATGATCGAGCCCGAGCAGAACCTTCCCGGGGCAACGAGCCGGAAGCGCTTCCGCCAACGCGAAATCCGCCGCCGTCGTGCCGTGACGTCCCCGGAATCCCAGGGTCCCGCTCCGGACATGATTCACGCGCACGGTTTCAGGCGCCTCGCCGAGTACGAACATGGTCATGCCGAAAGCCTAGCAGGACGAGCGTCGGCGGATGGTTCGACATCGGCGGAATCCCCTACAGCCGCTCCGCTTACGTCGCGCGGGCCGCGGCTCCACGTTAGGATCCCGCCATGGCTGTCGACATCCACATCAACTACATCGGCGGACTCTCGTGCCGCGCCACCCACGGGCCGAGCGGCTCGGTTCTCGAAACGACGCCCCCGAAGGACAACGGCGGCGACGGGTCCAAGTTCTCTCCGACCGACCTGTATGCGACGGCCCTCGGCACGTGCGTCGTCACCATCATGGCGATGGTCGCCGAGCGACGGGGTATCGACCTTCGCGGCATCCGCGTTCACGTGGAGAAGCACATGACCGCGGAACCGCCTCGGCGCATCGCCCGCCTCCCCGTCACGATCACGTTCGATCGTCGCTTGTCGGACGACGACGCGAAGGCTCTCGAAGCCGCGGCGCACGGATGCCCTGTGCACAGAAGTCTACATGCGGACATCGAGGCGCCGATTCGTTTCGTCTTCCCGGACGCCTGAAGCATCGACTCCGACGTCCCGCGAAGACGGCGCTCGGGACAAACCGCACCGCACGCGATTTTTTTCGGTAACACGCGCCGCCAAGAAGATTCTCATCCCGCCTCCGGACAAAGGAATGCGAAAGCGTCCGAAATCCTCGTATTTGCATCGCGAATCTTGATCTTTTTCCAAATATGGCTTTGGGTTTCGGGGGCTATTCTTCCGTCGCCATGAAGTCCACATTCGCCAAAATTCTCGGTATTTCCACGCTCATCGCGGCCTCCGTCGCCGCGCAGCAGGCTTCCGACTACAACTTCCAAAGGCGCGCCGCGGGCGCTCTTTTGCCGATCACGGGGGGAACGGTGCTCGCGTCGGGATCGTTCGACGACGCCTTCTTCGCCGATCTCCCCATCGGGTTCCCGTTCCCGTTCGGCGGAGCCGCCGGGCAAGGCGCATGGGTGACCAAGATCGGCGTGTCGACCAACGGCTGGCTCCGATTCTCGGATCAGGGAGCCGCGGCGAACATCTACAATCCGATCGCGTCGCCGGACGTCGCTCGTGTCGCGGCCCCCTTCGCCGCGGATCTCGTCTCCGCCGCGGCCAACTCGGAAATCCGCATCGAGACCATCGGTGTCGCACCGACGCGCGTCTGTGTGGTGCAGTGGTCGGCGGTGAAGCCGCTCTCCGCCCCCGCGGGTTCCGCTTCGATGACCTTCCAAGCGCGCCTCACCGAAAGCACCGGCAAGATCACCTTCAAATATGGTGCGTGGTCGATCGGCCCGGGCTTCACGTCGGCGACGGGTTCGGTCGGCATCAAGGGCAACGCGGCCTCGCCGGTGACGGACTTCGACACCGTCGCGTCGACCGCGGCGCAGGGCACGTGGGCGTCTCCGATCCGCCCCGTTTCGAGCCCCCTGTCGACGATGTACGTCGCCTCGGGCAAATTGCCGTCCTCCGGAAACGAATACATCTGGGAGCCGGACAGCTTCCCGATCGCGGCGTTCCAGGTGACGACGACCGCGGCGGTCCTACCCGCGTTCACGTCGGTTCCGCAAGTCATCACCGCGCAAGTCGCGACCTTGCCGAGCGGCCTTGCTCTCTCGGGGACTGAAGTCTCCATCGACGCCTCGTCCGTCGGTTCCAGCAGCAACTACCCGATGTTCGACGACGGCACGTGGGGTGACGCGGTCGCGGGCGACGGCATCTATTCGACGACGCTCTTCCTCGCGGCGACCCAACCCGCGTACGCGGTTCTCCCGATCCGCGCGCGCAAGGTCGGATTCACCGACGGAAACGCTTCGATCGCCATGTTCGTCTACATCCTCCCGAACGACATCCCGGGAGCGGCCTACACGGTGGCGCGCGGCCGCAACGGCCCGTACTCGAACACGATGGCTCTGAACGCCAACGAGCCGGGGTTCGCGACGGCGTGCGGCCCCTTCGTCAACCCGGGCTGGAAGGACCTCTTCTTCCTCTACACCCCCTCCTACACGGGCACGGTGAGCCTCTCGACCTGCGGCGGCGACGCCATCGATCAGCCCGGTGAGATGTCCGACTCGCAGCTCATGGTGTACACGCACAACGGGACGAATTACGTCGCGGTCGCGTGCAACGAAGACGGCGGTGTCGAATCCGGAGTCTGCGGATTCCGCGGCTGGCAAGCCCGCATCCTCGACCTTCCGACCACGGCGAACGTTCCGTTCATGATCCGCGTGTCGGGTTACGTGGGCAGCCAAGGCTACTTCTACCTCGACATCGGCGAGAGCAACGCGATCGCGACGAACTTCGGTGTCGGTTGCGGCCCGTCGCCGCTGGCGCTCTCGGCCACGGCCCCGCGCATCGGCATGACAGGTACCATCAGCGTCTCGGGCATGCCGGCGGGCCAAATCGGATCGCTGCTCTTCAGCGCCCCGGCGGCTCCGCTCCTCAACGTGGGACCATGCCCGTACTACATTGATCTGCTCGGATTTACGGCGACGCTCGTCAACTTCAACGGCGACGCCAACGGCAACTGGTCGATCACCGTCCCGCTGCCCAACGATCCCGCGTTGACCACGATGCAGTTCCACATGCAAGCCATGGCGACGCCGACGGTTGGATTCAACGCCTCTCAGATTTCCTCGTCGAACGGCGTGCTCCTGAAGTTCGGCATCTGATCCCGGAAAAAGCGTCAACTCTTTTTTCCAAAATGTTCGGGCCGAGTCGACTTTCGACTCGGCCCGAACGATTTTCCGGGGGTAGTCTTTCGTGATTTCCTTTCTCGACGAATGCCTTTGAGCATGCGTCGCATCACCGAAACGACTCCCATGAATCTCTTCGCACGCACTCGCCATTGCATCGCGGTCGCGGCTCTTGCGACCCTCGCCCATGCGGACACCCTGACGGGCACGGTCGTCAACCAATCGGGCCTTCCCATCGCCGGCGCCACCGTGGTCTGCAACGGTCTCTCCGTCATCACGACCGCCGCGGGCACGTTCTCCTTCACGGTCCCCTCCGGCGTCTACTCGGTCGATGTCGCACCCCCAGCCGCTTCCGGACTCGCAACGGCCCACATCGAAGACATGCATGTGGCGGGCACCCTGAACGTCGGCAACATGACCCTCGTTCCCGGGGTGACCATCTCGGGTCTCGTTCTCTACGGGACCACGGGTCTTCCCGTGCCGAACGGCGACATGGACGTCATCGACGCCGCCACCGGGCAAAAGCTCTACACCCCGAGCGACAACACGGCCCTCACGGGCATCTACACGATCACCGTCCCGCCCGGCACCTACAAGATCGTGGCGGATCCCGCCACC
>JAFMJN010000200.1 GCA_017853435.1 Planctomycetota bacterium
GACGGCGGACTCACGCTTCGTCACCGACGGTCCGAGCACCGCTTCCGCGGCGGCCTGCGGTGTCGGGGCGGAGCGCGTACTCGGAGCCGAGTCCGATTGGGCGACGACGCCGCACGCCGCCAAGAGGGCGACGATCAACGAACGCATCATTGAACGGTTTCGGTCCACGTGACGACGCAGCCGTCCGGATTCTCCGCGACGACCTCGAGGGTCTTTCCGCGATGCGCTTCCGGCAAGTCGACCTTCACCGTCGAAGACTTGTCGTTGACCGTCGTTTCGAGGACGGCGTCCCCCCCGGCGGTCACGACGACCTTCACGGGAACGGACGACGAATTGACGACGAACGAGTAGGAGTTCCCGGCCTTCGGATTGCCGGGGTGCTCCATGGCGAGGTCGCAGGGAACCAACGAAAGAGCGAGAGCGAGGAGGGCTATCCGCATGGAGCCATTGTAGCGGGCGGGTAGGATCGTTCGATGCCATCCCGCGAATCCCGGCCCGTCGTCGGCCCCGTCGACATCCATACCCTCCAACGCGACGGCCGCGGCGTGGGGCGCCTCGGGGCTCGGACGGTGGTCGTGTCCCAGGCTTACCCCGGCGACTCGGTGATTACCCGAGTCGATGTCGAAACGAAATCCGTGTTTCAGGGCCGTGTCAAGCGCGTGGTCGCGTCGACGGCCACGCGACGCCCGTCTCCGTGCGCCCACGCGGACTGGTGTACCGGGTGCCCATATCTCGGTGTCGACCGAGACGCCGAAATCGGTTGGAAGAAAGGGTTCGTGGAGGACGAGGCGCGCAAACAGGGGATCGAACTTCCCGACGGTTGGCGTTTCGAAACTCCGACGTCGCCCTATGAATGGCGGCATTTCGCGAAACAGATCTTCGGGCTGCGCGACGGCCACCTCGTCCTCGGGTCGTACGTCCAAGGGACGCACGTCGTGGTCGACAATGCGCGGTGTTCCGTGCTCGTCCCCGAATTGCAGGTGTTGCTCGAGCGTGTCGTCGCCGCGGCGCGCCATGTCGAGGCTCGCCCCGACAACGTCGGGTCTCCGGGGCTCCTGCACGTCCTGGCGAGAGCGTCGCGCGTCGGCGGTCAATCTCAACTCGTCATCGCGACCCGCGATCCTTCCGGTGCCGATGCGCTCGCGATCTTCGAAAAGATCGTGCCTCTCGATCCCGAACTCGTGTCGGGGTGGGTGTTGATTCAGGAGACACCTTCGAACAATCTTCTCGAAGGCCGCGCGTTGCACGTTCACGGATTCCGGGATCTGACCGATACCCTTCTCGACGTGGAGTGCCGCATCGGGCCCGCGTCGTTCTTCCAAGCGAATCCCGCGTGTGCGGAGACGATGTTTCGGGAGGCGGTCGAGCGCGCGGGTGCGGGACGCTCGGCACTCGATCTCTATTCGGGAGTCGGAATCCTCGCCGTCGGACTCGCGAAGCGGTTCGAACGCGTCACCGCCGTCGAGGCGGTGGAGGAGGCGGCGAGCCTGATCGCGAAGAACGCCGCCAAGGCGGGTGTGTCCGTCGACGCCGTGCACGCCGACGTCGAGACCGCCGTCGATCTGCTGCTCGATCGCGGGCCGTTCGACGTCGTCGTCGCGGATCCGCCGAGAAAGGGGCTCGGTCCTCGGGGGACGCATGTGGTCACCCGGTTGGCTCCCGTCCGCCTCGTCCTGCTTTCCTGCGATCTCTCCGCGTGGGGGAAGGATGCGCGAACGCTGGCCGATTCCGGCTACAAACTCGCGTCATTCTCGGTGTATGACGCGTTTCCGAGAACCGCCCACGTCGAAGTCTTGAGCGTTTTCGAACGCGTCTGAGGGGACGGATCGGACACCCCCGAGGGGTCGTTTTTCTTCGGGAAAACGGTTCCGAAGTCCGTTAGAATTTATGGGGGCGCACTGTTCCCAAACCTTTCGCATGTCGCGACTTCGGAAATTCCTCTTGGCGGTCGGAACGGCCGCGGTCGTCCTCGGCGGGTGCATGACCCCGCCCGAGGCTTTGAAGATGTCCGACGAGGCGGCGTCCGGCATCGTCGCGGAGAAGCAGAAGACGCTGTTCGGCGACTCCCGCCCCTTCGACGTGGTGCGTCCCGAAGGGCGTGAGCATCCGGCGTCGATCGACGCCGCGACCGGCCTCGCATCGCGACCCGCCCCGCTCAAATTGTCCCGAGGGAACATCCTCGAATACGCGGCTCGCAATTCCCGAGAGTTTCAAACCGAGCGCGAGCGTCTCTATCGCGCCGCTCTCGCACTCGCGTCGGAACGGGAGGATTTCACCTTTCATCCTTTCGCTCGCGTCGGCACCGACGTGAAGGAGGCCGCGGGTGTGGATTCGGTTTCGGGGAACACCCAGATCGGCACGACGCGTCTCCTCGAGCGAGGAGGATCCTTCCTCCTGTTCGCCGGGGCGAGTTTCTTGACCTTCGGAAGCGGCGGAGCGTCGACGACCTCGTCGTTGCTCGGCATGAATCTTTCGTTGCCGCTTTTCCGCAACGCGGGCGAAGACGTGGCCATGGAGAATCTTCGCCAGGCGGACCGCAACGCTCTCTACGCGCTGCGTGATTTCGAGCGCTACAAGCAGCGTTTCAGCGTCGACGTCGAGGTGCGGTTCCTTCGTCTTCTTTCGCTCGCACGGCAAGTCGGCAACGAAGAGCGGAATTTGCAGCGCCTCCGCGAGACGCGTGAACGCAACGAGGCGTTGGCCGAGGCTCAGCGGTTGACCGAAATTCAGGTCGACCAGGCGCGCCAAAACGAACTGGACGCCCAAAGCCGCGTCCTTCTGTCGAAGAATCGATTTCAGTCGGCACAGGACGAGTTCAAGCGCATTCTCGGCGTGCCGGTCGATCTGTTGATCGACGTCGATCCGAACGAGCTCGCCGATCTCGAACCGCTGATGGCGCGCGGGGCCCCCGTTCCCGACACCGTGGCGATGCGACAAGGTTTGCGACTCCGTTTGGATCTTCAGAACGTCCGCGACGATCTCACCGACGCGATGCGACAGATCACGTTGGCCGAGAACGCGCTCGAACCGGACTTGCGGCTCGACCTCCTCGGTGAAGTTCCGAATGCGCCGGGCAGTACGTTCAGGCCGCGCTTCGAGGACGGCGTCTATCGCGCCGGAATCTCCGGCGACCTGGGCCTCTATCGTGATTCGGAAGCCTTCTCGTTGCGTTCCGCGCATCTCGACCGAGAGTCCGCGGCCCGCGCCATCGAAGGTTACGAGGACGTCGTGAAGACGGAGATCCGCCTCGCGATGCGCAACCTCGAGCAAGGGCGCATCAACTACGACATCCAGAAGAACGCCGTCGCCGTCGCGGCTCGTCGCGTCGAATCGGTGAACGAGTTCATCCTTCGCGGCGACGCCGCCACACGCGATCTTCTCGAAGCGCAATCGTCGCTCGTCCGCGCCGAAAACTCGTTGTCCGACGCGATCGTCGAATATCGGAATTCCTTCCTTTCCTTCTACCGGGATACGGGCGCGCTCGTGCTGCGCCCCGAAGGGCTCGACCATGAAACCAGCGATGCACTCCTTCAGGCTCCGTGACGTCGGTGTCGCGCTCGCCCTCGCGTTGATCGCGACGGGGTGCGGATCGGGCGACGACGAACAGGCGGTGCAATCCGTTCCGACGAAGGCCGTCACCCGAGGCCCGATGCGCGTGACGGTGACCGCGGGCGGCGCCTTGGCGTCGGCTCGCCCCGTTCGCGTCGTGAACGAGATGGAAGGCAAGGCCACCATCCTCTATCTCGTGCCCGAAGGCACGGCCGTCAAGGAAGGCGACGTCATCGTTCGTCTCGATTCGTCCACGTTGCGCGACAACCTGAATCGTCAGGAGGTCGACCTCGAAACGTCGCGGACGAAAGTCAAAACCGCGACGGAGAAGCACGAGATCCAACTCAACAAGAACGAGTCCGACATCAAGAAGGCGGAAGTCGAAGCCGAGTTGGCGAAGGCGGACTACACCGTGTACATGGAAGGCACGTACATGGCGGAGAAGGGCAAGCAGGAATCGGCCCTTCTCATCGCCGAAGAGGAATTGAAGCGTGCTCTCGACCGCGTTCAATGGTCGCAGCGCCTCGCCGAGAAGAAGTTCATCACGCGCACGGAACTCGAAGCGGACCAACTGAAGGCGAAGAAGGCCGAAGTCGACGTGGCGCTCGCGAAGAACGCGCTTCGCGTATTGGACGAATTCGAGTACCCGAAGCAGCAACTCAAGTTGTCGTTGCAGCGCGACGAAGCCTCGAAGGAACTCGAGCGGGTCAAGCGCCGGGCGTCCGCCGAATCGGCACAGACGTTGGCGGAGCGGGAAACCGCGAAGAAGACACTCCAACTCGAAGAGGAGCGTTACGCGCGGACGAAGTCGAACCTCGAAAAGTCCGTCATCCGAGCGCCGTCGACGGGCATCGTCGTCTACGCGCGGCAGGATCGCGGTCGCATGGGATCGGAGCCCATCACCGAAGGTAAGACGCTCAACGAGCGCGAGGAGATCCTTCAGATTCCCGACAATCGTCGGATGAACGTCGACATGGACGTCCACGAGTCGCAGGTCAAGAAGGTGCGCCCCGGGCAGCCCGTGCGCATCCGGCTCGATGCGATGTCGGGTCGTGAATTCACGGGCGTGGTCGCGTCGGTCGCGGCGGTTCCTTCCACGTCGAACTCGTGGATGAATCCCGATCTGAAACTCTATCCGACGAAGGTCGAGATCAAGGAAGAACTCGAGGACCTACGTCCCGGCATGAACGCCCAGTGCGAGATCTTCGCTTCGGACCTCGGCGACGTGCTCCAGGTTCCGATGCAGGCGATTCACTCGGCGGGCGGCAAGACCTTCGCCTACGTTCAGGACGCGGCGAAGCCCGTGTTGCGTGAAGTTAAAATCGGACAGAACAACGATCGTGCGGTGCAGATCGTCGACGGATTGAAGGAGGGCGAGCAGGTGTATCTCGCCGTTCCTCCGGAAGCTCCGCCGCTCCCCGAGA
>JAFMJN010000201.1 GCA_017853435.1 Planctomycetota bacterium
CACACCTCGCTGTCGAAGGCGCTCGCCGCGGTCGTCAAACCGGAACAGCGCCTGATCGATCTCGTGGGACTCCCCAAGGACCACGGTCTCCGCTGCCTCGTCGACGGTCTCTGCTGGTAGTTCCGACTCCCCCGTCGGCGTGGACGATCGTCGTCGCGTTGGATCGCTTCATGGGACGCGGCCGGATGGCCGCGTCTCGGTGCCCCGACGCTTGGTCAGCGCGTCTCCGAGTGCCGCGCGAGCGGCTTCCGCCACGCGCTCGAGGCGCGCCACGACGTCGGGATGTTTCTTCGCGACATCCTCGGATTCGATCGGGTCCCTTTCGAGGTCGTAGAGGGCACGTTCCGCGCGCTCGGCCTGCATCTTTCCCGGTCGTCCGTCTTTCCCGCGTTCCTTGACGCTCGAGAAGGTGTGGGGAAACACGAGTTTCCAGCGCCCCTCGCGGATCGATACGAGGTCGTTGCCGTACCAGTTCACGTGCGGGGGGCGCGGCGGTGCTTCCGCATCACCGAGGAAGGTCGGCGACATGTCGTAGCCGTCGATCGGAAGCGCACCGCGCGGCGACCCGAGCAACGCGGTCAACGTCGGGAAGAGATCCACCGTCGCGAGATGCGCGGTCGCTACGGTTCCGGCGGCGACGCGTCCCGGCCATCGGACGATGAGCGGCACACGACTCCCTCCCTCCCACATCGTTCCCTTCCCTTCCCGAAGGCCGTTGCAGGTGCCCGCATGGTCGCCGTAGACGAGCCACGGGCCGTTGTCCGACGTCACGACGACGAGCGTCGCATTCCGACGTCCGCGTGCATCGACGGCGTCGAGAAGACGTCCGATCGACGCGTCGATATCCCGCATCACGTCCCCGTAGGGTCCGGTGGCGGATTTTCCGCGATGCTCCGGGCTCGCCGCGATCGGCATATGCGGCTGCGGGTAGGGAACGAAACAAAAGTACGGCCGACCCTCGGCGTTCTTGATGAACGACACGGCGGCGGACGTGATGTCGCGGGTCAGCATCGCTTGGTCTTCCATCGATTCGACGGTGCCGACGATGGCGTCGTCCCGCCAGATCGGAAGCGGCGGATACGCACGCGCCGCGGGCTCCGTCCGAGCGCGTTCGGCCCACATGTCGTTGGAATACGGAATGCCGTACCATGTATCGAAGCCGTGGCGCAGCGGGCGGAACGGAGTCTTGTCGCCCAAGTGCCACTTCCCGAAAACGCCGGTCGCATAGCCGACGCTCTTCAGCGATTCGGGGAGCGTGGTCTCCGCATCGGCGAGACCGATCTTCGCCTCGGGCATCAACGCGTGAAGCATGCCGATGCGATTCGGGTAACACCCGGTGAGGATCGCGGCACGCGAGGCGGAGCAGACCGCTTGCGCCGTTTGGAATTGGGTGAAGCGGCGCCCCTCCGCGGCGAGCGCGTCCACGCGCGGCGTCGCATGCGGCCCACCCATACAGGAGAAATCCGTCCATCCGGCGTCGTCGAGAAGGACGAAAAGGACATCCGGACGCGCGTCGACGGCCGGTCGCGATTGGGCGACGGCCACGACCTGAATCGAAAGAAGGACGAGAAGGACTGCGCCGGCGTTCATCGCGCGCATCGTAGCCGCCGCGCCGGGACTCCCGGTAGCATCCGACCATGGCCAAGAAGAAAGACGCCGCGACGCCCATCCCGTGGTCCCCACCCGTTTCCGCGGGGATGGACGACCGTTGGCGCGAAAAACTGTTGACGACGACCGGGAAGAACCTCGACGCGTGGGCCTCGCTCGCACGAAAGAAAGGCCCCACGACGCGCAAGGAACGTCGTGAGTGGCTGATGGAAACCCACGGCCTCGGTCGAATGTTCGCGTGGTACGTCGATGCCGCCGCCGAGCGTGACGGCGAGGCGTGGTCGCCCGAGACGTTGATCGCCCGACAGTTCGACGGTCCGCGAAAGGCTCTTCTCCCGATCATGGAGGCGGTGGTCCGTACCGCCCTCGCGCTCGGAGACGACGTTCGCGCCTGTCCGTGCGAGACGATGATTCCGCTGTACCGCACGTTCGTCTTCGCGGAGGTGAAGGTGGCGGCGATCGACCGCATCGACCTCGGACTCGCGCTCGGCGACGTCCCGTCCGACGGTCGTCTCGTCAAACTCTCGTCGCGGGCCGCGGGCAACCGCATCACGCACGCGATCGCTCTGAAGTCCGTCGCCGACGTCGATCGGACGGTGAAACGGCATCTCACCGCCGCGTACGCGCTCGGCGACGAAAAGCGCCGTCGTGCCATGGCCACCCCCGATGCACTCCCGACGGATGTCGTGAAGAGCCTTCGCGCCTCGAAGTCCGCGGGGGCGATGTGGAAATCCCTGACCGATGCGATGCGGAACGACTGGCTTCGGTGGATCACGAGCGCCAAGAAGCCGGAGACACGGGCCCAACGGATCGTTCGCCTCGTCGAGAGGATGGAGGCGGGCCTCAAGAAAATCTGGTGAGTCGTTTCTCCGGAAACGACTCAACCCGCACTTCGTACGACGACGAGGTGCGGGTTGACGTTCGACGACGTCGCCGAGGCGACGTCGGTCCGATCACTTACGGCGCTTGGCCTTCGCCGCGGCCGGACGCGGGCGCGCACCGCCACGCTTCGACGGGACCGGGGTCTTGCCCTGCATCGATTCGGCGCGGGCGATGAGTTGCGACACCTTGATGCCCATGGCCGACGAAAGGCCGAAGAGGGTCGTGAGGGTCGGAGCCTTCACACCACGCTCGAGCTGGCTGAGGTAGGTACGGTGAAGGTCGGCGCGGACCGCGAGCGTTTCCTGAGTGATGTCCTTCTCGGTGCGGATCGCCTGGAGGGCGCATCCGAACCCGAGCACGAGGGGCTTTGCTGATTTTGCCATGGTCTTTGGATTATGCATCGGAGCGCGTCGGCTTCTAGAGCCTAGAATCGACATTGAACTCTTTTTTTCGTTCTCCCGTATCATCGCCGCGTGAGATCGACTCTTCTTTTCGTCGTCCTTTTCGCCGCGTGCGGCACCGAATCCCCGACTGACACGGTGCTCGTTCCAGGCGGCACGTTTCGTATGGGCACCGACGATCCGAACCGCCCCGGAGAAGGCCCATCTCGCGTGGTGACCGTCGCCTCCTTCCGCATGGACAAGACGGAAGTCACCAATGACCAATGGGCCCGTTTCGTCGCGGCGACCGGCTACAAGTCCGTGGCCGAGCGGCCGATCGACTGGGAGTCCTTGAAGACTCAAGTGGCCCCCGGAACCCCGCGTCCGCCGGAATCCGACCTGCAACCCGGCTCGCTGGTGTTCGTCGCACCGCGTGCTCCCGTCGACATCGGCGATCCGGCCGGATGGTGGAAGTGGACCCCGGGTGCCGATTGGAAACACCCGCAAGGGCCGGGGTCGTCGATCGAAGGCAAAGGAACGCACCCCGTGGTGCACATCGCCTACGAAGACGCCGTCGCGTTCGCGACTTGGGCCGGTAAGCGTCTGCCTACGGAGGCCGAATGGGAATGGGCGGCGCGTTCCGCGATCGCGGATGTTCGAAATGATGCCGCCACGCTCCCCGCCGCCAACATTTGGCAAGGAACCTTCCCCGTCGCGAATACGTGCGCGGACGGATTCGGGGGGACCGCTCCCGTCGGGACGTATACGGCGAACGCCCTCGGACTCCACGACCTCGAAGGCAACGTTTGGGAATGGTGCTCCGACCACTACCGAGCGGACGCCTATCGCATCGCGCCGGGCCCCTTGACGAATCCGAGCGGTCCGACGGAAAGCTTCGATCCCGCGGAGCCGCGCGTGAAGAAGCGCGTCGTGCGCGGCGGCTCGTTCCTCTGCCACAAAGACTACTGCGAGTCCTACCGCCCGACCGCGCGTCGCGGGACCGCGGTCGACACGGGTCTGTCGCACACGGGGTTCCGTTGCGTCGTCTCCGCGTCGAATGCTCGCTGAACACGCTCCCCAAAAACGCGTTCACCCCGCCACGAGGGACGGGGTGAATCGCCGGAACGGGTCGTCCGTCAGAACGTGTAGGTCGCGATGTTCGACTGCGCGATCGATCCGTTCAAAAGGACTTGCACGGAGCGCGCCTGCATGGGCAACGTGAAGCCGATGGTGCCCGCGGGCAGCGTGAAGCCGTAGGCCCCCTGCGCGTTCGTGGTCGCCCAAAACGGCTGCATGCCGGGGGCGTTCACGAGATTCAGGAAGGCACTCGAGTCGAGGCCGAAGAACGGCCCGGATCCGACCGGACTGCGCTGCACCAGCGAAATCAGGTTGTAGAGGCTCGAGTTCGGTTGAGCGCCCATGACCTGCAGATTGAGGCCACCCGGCTGGGGTTCGTTCAACACGAGTTGGAACCGCGGGATCTGCATGAACACTTTGTAGCCCGTGCAGAGACCGTAGATCATGTCCGGCCACGTATCGCCGTTGAGATCGAGTACCGCGATGTCGTGCGTACCGAAGGTGTGGAAGTTCTGAAGATTCGTGCCGTACGGGTCGGTGAACGCGACGGGAGCCGACGGCGTGTTTTCAAGCAAGGTCGCGTGGCGATCGCAGCCTGCGACGTCCACGTCGGTGTCGGCCATGACGAGGTCGTTGTCGCCGTCCTTGTCGATGTCGATCAAATACGCGTTGCCGGCGAAGTTCGTCGTGCCGGGCGAGTAGCCGGGGGCGCCCGGCGTGTTGTTGAGCACCGTCTCGGTGAACGAGAGCGCGGTCGAACCCGCCGGCGTGGTGTTGATGAGGTAGGCGTCCTGACCGTCGCGCCCTTGGTAGATGTCGAGCTTGCCGTCGTTGTTGATGTCGCCCACCTGCATCGTGTAGGTGGCGGCGGTCTGCGTGAAGAACAGCGTCGGGAAGTTGCCCGTGCCGTCGTTCAGGCGGATCTTCATCTGACCGACGGTGCCGTCGGATTCGACGATGTCGTTCCAACCGTCGAGATTCATGTCGACGATGGCCGCTTCGACGGAGAACGTC
>JAFMJN010000202.1 GCA_017853435.1 Planctomycetota bacterium
GACGTGCCGGGGAACGTCGAGATGATGTTGTGGTCGCCGCGGTTCACCATCCGCAGTTCGGAAGTGTGCGTGACTTCGTCGCAGAAACGGATGCAACGGGTGCATTCGACGCAGCGTTCCTGATCGAGAACGACGCGCGGCCCGATCTCGATGCGCTTGCCGTAGTGCACCTTGTCGACCTCGAGCCGCGACGGCTGAAGGTCGTGATCCATGTAATAGATCTGCAACTTGCACTCGCCCGCCTGATCGCAGATCGGGCAGTCGATTGGATGGTTGACGAGCAGGAATTCCATCACGGACTTGCGGGCCGCCTTCACGCGATCCGATTCCGTGAGCACCTTCATGCCGTCCTTGTCGCAGGTCGTGTTGCACGAGATCGGAAGACCGCGTTGACCTTCGATCTCGACGGCGCACATGCGGCAGTTGCCCGCGACGGAAAGATGCGGGTGGTAGCAGAAGTGCGGGATGTCGACGCCCGCCACGTCGCGGGCCGCGTCGATCAGGCGCGCGCCCTGCGGCACGGCGAAGTCTTCGCCGTTGATGTTGACCTTCACGGTCGGCGTCGGCTGGGTCATGCGGGCACCGTCTCCTGAACCTTGGCCTCGAATTCTTCGGGGAACTGCTTCAGGAAGGACTGCACGGGCATGACGAGCGCGGACGCGAGCGCACAGATCGTCGCTCCGTCCATCTGTTGCGTCAGCGAACGCAACGTGTCGATGTCCTTCTTCGTCCCGCGACCCTGAACGATCTTCGTCAAGATGCGATAGGCCCAGCCGGTTCCCTCGCGGCAGGGGGTGCACTGGCCGCACGACTCGTGCGAATAGAAACGCGCGAGAACATGCAACAGCTTGACCATGTCCTGCGTGTGGTCGACGACGATGCAACCGGCCGAGCCGAGGAACGTGCCGTGGGCCTGACAGGATTCGTAGTCGAGTTTGAGCGTCGCCACCTGCTCGGGCTTCATGACGGGCACGGAGGAACCGCCGGGGATGACCGCCTTCAGGCGATAGCCGTCCTGCATACCGCCGCACTCGTTGTCGATCAGATCCTTGAGGCCGTAGCCGAGCGGGATCTCGTAGTTGCCCGGGCGCTTCACGCGTCCCGACACGGAAATCACCTTGGTTCCCGGCGACTTCTCGGTGCCGATCTTCGCGTACGCCTCACCGCCGTGTTCCATGATCCACGGCACGGCGCACAAAGTTTCGACGTTGTTCACGACCGTCGGGCACCCGAAGGCGCCCTTCACGGCCGGGAACGGAGGCTTGATCTTCGGCTCTCCGCGTCCGCCTTCGAGCGACGAGATGAGTCCCGTCTCCTCGCCGCAGATGTACGCGCCGGCACCGCGGTGCACGATGAAGTCGCAGGACCACCCCGACCCCATCACGTTGTCGCCGACGATGCCCGCCTTCATCGCTTCCTCGGCGGCCGCGCGGATGCGACGCTCGGGGAGATCGAATTCGCCGCGGATGTAGAAGAACACCGTGCGGCACCCGATCGCCCACGCCGCGATCAACGCGCCCTCGATCATGAGGTGCGGATCGCGTTCGAGGATCTCGCGGTCCTTGTTCGTTCCCGGTTCGGATTCGTCGGCGTTGACGCAGAGGTAGATCGGCTTGCCGGTGTTTTGCGGCACGAACGACCACTTCATTCCCGCGGGGAATCCGGCGCCGCCGCGTCCGCGGAGACCCGACTTCTTCACCGCTTCGACGACGTCCTTCGGAGCGATCGGCGTCTTCAGCACCCTCTCGAGATTCGAGTAGACGCCGTTCGCGCGCGCCACCGAGAGAAGGTGCGAGTCCTTCACGCCCCAGTTCTTCGTGATGATCTTCGTCATGGCATCACTCCAGGGAATCGAGAAGCTGCGCCGTCTTTTCGGGAGTCATGTTCTCGTGATAGGTCCGGTTGATCTGCACCACCGGTCCCCACGAACATCCCGCGAGGCATTCGACCTCCTCGAGGGAGAATTTTCCGTCGGCGGTGCGCCCGCCGTTCGTCACTCCGAGCTTCTCGCGCACGCACGCGAGGATCGCTTCGGCGCCGAGCATCGTGCACGAGATGTTGCGACACACCTGCACGTGATGACGGCCCGGCTGCTCCTGATGGAACATCGTGTAGAAGGACACGACGCCGAGCACCTTCGAAACGGGGACCTCGCAGCGGGCGGCGGCGTACGCCATCCATTCCTGCGGAAGCCAACCGACCTGCGTCTGGATTTCCCAAAGCACGGGAAGCAGCGTGGCGGCCTTGGTCGGATAGCGACGTTGGAGATCGTCGATGCGCGCCTCGGCCTCGGGCGCGAGTTTGAGCGTGGATGAGGAAACGGTCATCGGTCGAGCTCCCCGGCGATGATGTTGAGCGAACCGAGTACGGCGACCGCGTCGGCGACCATGGACCCTTCGACGAGGCGCGGAAGCGCTCCGAAGATCGGGAAGCACGGCGGACGGACGCGGACCCGGTACGGGCGACCGCTGCCGTCGGACACGAGATAGAAGCCGAGTTCGCCGTTCGCGCCTTCGGTCGCCATGTACGACTCGCCCTTCGGCACCTTGATGCCGTCGTAGACGAGGACGAAGTGGTTCATCAGCGCTTCGATGTTCTTGTAGACGTCGGTCTTCGCCGGCGGCACCACGCGGCGGTCCGTCGAGAAGACGGGACCCGACGGAAGCTTGTCGAGCGCCTGTTCGATGATGCGCATCGATTCGATCATCTCGTCGAAGCGCACGAAGAATCGGGCGGCCGTGTCGCCTTCGGTGCGCGTCGGCACCGAGAAGTCGTAGCGGTCGTAGCCGGAGTACGGCTCGGCCTTGCGGATGTCGTAGCCGATGCCCGACGCGCGCAGGCACGGCCCCGTGAATCCCCACGACAGGGCTTCGTCGCGCGGCATGATGCCGACGCCGACGACGCGGTCGAGGAAGATGCGGTTCTTCTTGACGAGACCGAGGATGTCGTCGACGGCCTTCGGAAGTTCGCGGCAGAAGTCGCGCACCTGTTCGATGAACGCGGGATTGAGATCGTCGGATACGCCGCCGATGCGCACGTACGACGACGTGAGGCGCGCGCCGCAGAGACCTTCGAGAGCGACGTAGGCCTTTTCGCGGATCGCGAAGGCGTACCAGAAGTTCGTGAGGGCTCCGAGGTCGACGAGCGCGGCGCCGATGCACACGAGGTGGTCGATGATGCGCGACATCTCGCCGACGATCACGCGGATCGCCTGGCAGCGCTCCGGCACGTCGATGCCGAGGAGTCGTTCGACGCCCGCGCAGTACGCGACGTTGTTGAGCATCGCGGAGCAGTAGTTGAGGCGATCCGTGTACGGGATGACTTGAGTCCACGTCCCGACTTCGGAGTGCTTCTCGAAGGCGCGATGGAGATAGCCGATCTCCTGCACCGCCTTGACGATCGTTTCGCCGTCGAGCTTCGCGAGGATGCGGAGCGTTCCGTGCGTCGCAGGGTGGGCCGGACCGATGTTGACCGGAACGAGTTCGGAGAAGCCGCCGTCGTCCGGGTTCTCGCCGTAGTCGCCGAGCTCGTCCATCAGACTTTCGGCGCCGTCGTCGAGCCACTGCTGGTCCTTGACGAAGTAGTCCTTGCGGAGCGCGTGGCCGACGAAGCGGTGATGCGTGAGGATGCGCTTCAGATTCGGGTGACCGTCGAAGCGGACGCCGAACATGTCCCACACCTCGCGCTCGAACCAGTTGGCGCACCGCCACAGATCCGACACCGTGGGAAGGTGGGGGTCGACCGCGGGCAACGCGGCCCTCACGCGGAGACGACGTCCGTTCTCCATGTTGCGGAAGTGGTAGACGACCTCGAATCGGTGGGTTTTCCACCCGAGATTCATGCCGTCCACACCCGCGAGATCGACGAGGAACTCGTAGCTCCCGCCCTCCGGCGTCCGCAGCCATTCGACCAACGGACGGAGACCGTCGGCACCGACCGTCACCGTTTCCTGACCGAGACGATCGTGCACGGCCATCACGTGGGCCGGGAACTTCGCCCGGATCGCGTCCAAGATTGCGCTCACCGGAGTTCCCTCAGCGTTCGTGGGCCATTTGGGGGACGCGCGCGAACTCGTGGGCGTCCAACTTCTCGTCGCGGATCTTCTTCTGCAGCATGGTCAACGCTTCGAAGAAGGCTTCGGGGCGCGGCGGACATCCCGGCAGGTAGACGTCGACCGGAATCACGCGGTCGATGCCCTGAACCACCGAGTAGTTGTCGTAGAAGCCGCCCGACGCCGCGCACACGCCGAATGCGATCACCCACTTGGGCTCGAGCATCTGGTCGTACACGCGCTGCAACACCGGCGCCATCTTGTGCGTGATGGTGCCCGCCACGACGAGGAGGTCGGCCTGCTTCGGAGAGAAGCGGACGAGCTCGGCTCCGAATCGGGAGATGTCGTGGACGTTGGAAACCACGCCCATGAATTCGATGCCGCAGCACGCGGTGCCGAAGGGGTAGGGCCACAGGGAGTTTTCACGCCCCCAATTCGTCACTCCGTTGACCAACGTCGAGAGCTTCGTCGCGAAGAATCCCTGACGGTTGGCGAAGTAGCTGTTCACTCCCATTGGAGGGCTCCCTTGCGCACGACGTAAATGAAGCCGGCCACGAGGACGGCCAGGAACACGGTCATCTGGATCAACGCGTCGAATCCCGGAAGTTCGCGGAAGACGACGGCCCAGGGGACCAAGAAGGCCACTTCGATGTCGAAGAGCACGAACAGAATCGCCACGAGGTAGAACTTGGCGGAGAACCGCCTGCGGGCATCCACCTTCGGGATGATGCCGCATTCGTAAACCTCGTACTTGGCGTTAGTTACGCGCTTCGGACCGAGTTTGCCCGTGATGAGCAAAACGGCCAGGGGGACGACCGCCTCCAGAACGGCGACGATCACCACGGACA
>JAFMJN010000203.1 GCA_017853435.1 Planctomycetota bacterium
GCCGCCCACGAGGGGTTCCTCGGCAAGACGGTGCACGCGGGAGAGGACTACGGCGCGGAGTCCATTCTCCAAGCCATCGGCGACTGCCATGCGGATCGTATCGGGCACGGTGTGTGGTTGTTCGATACGACGAAGATCGGGCCGGGGGTGCGCGACAAGCAGGCTTACGTGAATCGCCTCTCGGAATACGTCGCCGACCGTCGCATCACGATCGAAGTGTGTCTCACGTCGAATCAGCAGACGGTTCCGGAGCTCGCCGGCGATCTCTCAAAACACCCGTTCGGCGAAATGCGGCGACGTCGGTTGTCGACGACGTTCTGCACCGACAACCGGCTGGTGTCGGACACGACCTGCACGAAGGAAATCCTGCGTGCCGCCGACGCTTTCGATCTCGCGCCCCATGAAATCCGCGATCTTCTCATCTACGGATTCAAGCGCTCCTTCTACCCGGGGACCTATCTCGAGAAGCGCGATTACGTGCGATCGATCATCGACTACGCGGATCGGACGCTCGAAGCCGCCGGCTTCGGTCCCGACCCGAAGCGTCGTCGCGGCTGATCGGCGGGAAGTGCGTTAGAGTCCATGAAGGTCCCGTCGTCGGGACGCGAGAGAGACCATGCTTCAACAGATCACGTCGACCCTCGGCAGCCACGCCGAATCGTTGCTCGGACACACCTGCAAGACCATTCCCGCCTCGATGTTGCATCTCCCGGGGCCGGACTTCACCGATCGCGTGTGGGGGCCGAGCGATCGGTCCATTCCCGTTCTGCGTTCGTTGTCCGCCATGTTCAACGCGGGTCGTCTCGCCGGTACGGGTTACCTCTCGATCCTTCCCGTCGATCAAGGCGTCGAACATTCGGGAGCGGCGTCGTTCGCTCCCGCGCCGGAGTACTTCGACCCCGAGAACATCGTCAAACTCGCGATCGAGGGTGGTTGCAACGCCGTGGCGTCGACCCTCGGCGTGCTCGGATCCGTCGCGCGCAAGTACGCGCACAAGATTCCGTTCATGCTGAAGATCAACCACAACGAGTTCCTTTCGTATCCGAACCGCTACGACCAGATCCTCTTCGCGCAGGTCGAACAGGCCCGCGATATGGGATGCGTGGCCGTCGGTGCGACGATCTACTTCGGTTCCGACGAATCCGCGCGGCAGATCGTCGAGGTGTCGAAGGTGTTCCACCGCGCCCATGAACTCGGTATGGGCACCGTGTTGTGGTGCTACCTCCGCAACGGTGGATTCAAGAAGGACGGCGTCGACTATCACGTCGCCGCCGACCTCACGGGCCAGGCGAACCACCTCGGCGTCACCATCGAGGCCGACATCATCAAGCAGAAGTTGCCGGAGAACAACGGCGGCTACAACGCCACGGGCCACGGCAAGACGCACAAGAAGGTCTATTCGCAACTCACGACCGACCACCCGATCGACCTCTGCCGTTGGCAGGTCGCAAACTGCTACATGGGGCGCGCCGGGCTGATCAACTCGGGCGGAGCGTCGGGCGACAACGACCTTCAGGATGCGGTCGTCACCGCCGTGATCAACAAGCGCGCGGGCGGAACGGGTCTCATCTCGGGCCGCAAGGCGTTCCAAAAGCCGATGAAGGAAGGCGTGCGGATTCTGAACGCGATCCAGGACGTCTACCTCTGCCGCGACGTCACGATCGCGTAAGGCGAAAGACGGTTCCACGAAACGACGAACCCCGCGACGTCGCGGGGTTCGTTGCATTTCAGGAGCGGGCGCGTCGTGCGTCAGGGACGCACGAAGATGCCGGACGCCACGACGACGAGGTTGCCGCCGTCGTCCTTTTCGGCCCTGCCCGTGACGTAGACGGTCTTCAGCGGCTCGATGCCGTTGAAGCCCTTCGCGGTCGTCAGGAACGGCCGATTGCCGTCGTCCCGGAACTCCACGACGATCGTCGACTTCTTCATTTCATCGGGATCCGCGCAGCAGTAGTCCCACGGGGTCTTGCAGCCGTCCATGCCGTCTTCGCCGCAGGGCTTCATGACGGGGTCGACGATCGTGAAGCTGGCGAGCCCGGGCACGAACGGATTCTCCGAGTGACCGCCGACGCGACCGATGACGGTCACGACGTCGCCCGTCTTCGCTTCGGCGCGCGCCTTACCGGCCGTGATGAACGCGGCGGGGGCCGCCGCGAGCTTGAAGGTGTCCGGGATCTTCGGCTTGTTCGCGGTCGCCGACGGAGGGGTCGACGCGGGCGTCGACGATCCGTCCTTGCCGCAGGAGGCCGTGAAAAGAACGGCGACGAGGGAGAGGGTGAGCGTGGCGATCTTCATGACGGATGTTAACTCCTTCGAGGAAGGGGATCAGGTCTCTTTGAGGGCGACGGCGATGGGAAGCCGCATCACGCGGAGGCCCGCCGGGATGCAGCCGAGAAGCGCCACCGCCAGGGTCCCGGCGATGCCGACGAGGACGGACGGCGGATCCACGTCGAGGGCGAACGCCCCCATCGCGATCCGGACGACCCCGCCCGCCATCGCGAAACGCGCGATGATCAGGCCCGCCATCGAACCCGCCGCGGCGATGACCAACGCTTCGAGAGCGAGCGACCGTGCGAGGGCGAATCCCGTGTATCCGACCGCCCGCAGCGCGGCGAGCTCGCGGATGCGATCTTGGACGGCCGCGTTCAGGGTGTTCGCCCCGCCGGCGATCGACGCCGCCGCGACGAGAGCGGCGAAGATCCACGCCATGCGGCGGATGGGATCGAAATAGTCGGACAGTTCTCGGTAGTAGGTGGACGAAGGAATCGCGACGAGTTCGAGGTCGACGCGCCGCTTCGCGAACAACTCCAGGTTGCCGAGGGCCTCCGGCGAATCCATCTTCACGAAGACGGCGTTCAGGTCGTCGCGACGCGTGAGCCCGCGCAGTTCGTTCGCGGGCGTCCAAATCTCGCTTTCGAGCGTCGTTCCGGGGGCCGCGAAGACGCCGACGACTTCGAAAACCGCGCCTTCGAAACGTACGAAGGAACCGACGCTCAAAGTGTCCGCGGCGACACCGAAGCGCTCCGGGACGAGTCGACCGACGATCACCTCGCCGGTGCGGGGCGCGCGTCCTTCCACCAACGTGACGATGTCGTGGACGAGAAACGCCTTCGGAGAGATGCCGCGAAGAAACGCGGGATAGTACGGTTCGTCGGCCCCGGCGCTTTCCTTGCCGAGACGCAGGTTGGTGGCGAGGTGCATCTCCGGGCTGATCACGGCGACGCCGTCCACGTGTTTGATGCCGCGGACGCCCGCGGCGACGAGGTCGGGAACCTGCACCGAAATCGACGATCGAACGACGTCGCGTTCGGATGCGGCCGACATGACGATCGCCGTATCGCTTTCCGCGGCGTCGGTGAATCCGCGGTCGAGACCGCGGACGAAGGACGACGTGCCGACGAGCAGAGCGGTCACCAAGGCACTGGCGAGCGCGGTCAGCAGCGTTCTCAGCGGACGGCGGGCGAGGTTGCGAAAGGCGTGGTCGACGGGAAGACCTGCCATCACGTCCCCCTCAGAGCGGCGACCACCGGAACGCGGGAGGCCCGCAACGCGGGCACGAGCGCGGCCAGCGTCCCCGCGAGCAACGCCACGGCGATTCCCTTGGCGGCGAGTTCGGGCGACGTGACGAATTCGACGATCACCCCTTCCGATCCGATCGTCAGATGGGTGAGGCGGATGACCGTCCACGTCGCCGCCAATCCGAGAAGTCCCCCGATGCCGGCGATGGTCCACGCTTCGCCGAGGACCAAGGTGGCGAGATGGCGTCCTTCGAACCCGACGGTGCGCAGGACTCCGAGTTCGCGGGTGCGCTCCTGAACCGACATCACCACGGTGTTGCCGACGAGTACGAGCATGACCACGAAGCAGGCGGCGGCGAGCCAGTTGGCGAAGCGGAGAATCTCCCGCAGGTCGCGCGTCGCTCCTTCGAGGAACGCGACCTTCGGTCGCGTGTCGGTCGGGGCTTCGGCGCTTCGGAAGGTGTCGTCGATCTCGCGGGCGACGCGTTCGGCGTCGGCCGCGTTTCGCACCTTGACTTCGATCTGCGTCACGACCCCGGGTTTTCCACCCGGGCTCGAGCGTTGAAGGAAATCGAGATGGGTGACGACGACGCCTTCTTCGACGGGTTCGGACGACGTGAATACGCCGGCGATTTCGAAATTCATCGTTCCGAATCGGAATCGATCACCGACGGCGAGATGGCGTCGGTCGGCGAACGCCTTGCCGATCAACGCCGAATTGCGTCGCGTACGGAACGCGTCCGCGTCGCCGGAGATCACGTCGAAGTTTCGCGTCTCGAGAAGCGCGGCGGCGGGGGCCCCTTGGAACGCCACGACGTCGAGACTCGCGCGACAGTTCGAGAGGAATACCTTCACGGGCAGCGCGGAGGCGACGCCGTCCATTTTCGCGATACGGTCCGCGTACCACTCCGGGAGATTGGAGGTCTGCGGGCAGTAGCGGTTCTGTCGGTAGACGATGAGCGTCCGCGCCGCTTCGCTGCCGGACATCGCGCGATCGAGTCCCGCGGACAGGCTGCCCACGAGGATCAGGAGAAGCATCGCGCTCGCGACGCCGAGGATGGTGACCCACGTGCGCACCGGGCGTCGTCCGAGGTTCTTGCGCGTCAGGAAGGCCAACCTCATGACGCGACTCCGACCGTCGGTTCCGCGATCAACGCTCCCTTGTCGAGGCGCATCCGTCGCGTTCCGAAACCGGCCGCACGAGGATCGTGGGTCACCATGACGATGGTCTTTCCGAGCTCGGCGTTCATGCGCTTCAAAAGCACCATGATCCCCTCGGCACTTTCGTGGTCGAGGTTTCCCGTCGGTTCGTCGGCGACGAGCAACGGCGGATCCGCGACGATCGCCC
>JAFMJN010000204.1 GCA_017853435.1 Planctomycetota bacterium
AAGGTCAGGCCGGTCTTTTGGCTTTGCAATTCCCGACCGGGCTCACGGTCGACGCCCGCAACGTGGTCTTCGTATCGGATTCCACGTCCGACGCGATCTTCCGACTCGAAGACCTCGACGGCAACGGGGACTGCATGGGGGCCGGTGAAGCCACCACGTGGTACACCCCCGCGGCCGCCGTCGGCGGTGTTCCTTCGCCCACGATCTTCGGTCTCGTGGTCGCCTTGGACGGCACGATTTATGCGGCGAATTCGAACACCACGTCGACGACATCCGGTCTCGACACGATTCTGAAGTTTCACGACGACAATCAAGACGGGGATGCGCTCGACAGCGGCGAGTCGGTCATCTACGCGTCGTTCACCAACACGTCGGTCGGTGCGTCGATCCCGACGAACGTCGGTATCCTCCCGGACGGCTCCGTGCTCTACACGGAAAACGGAGCGGCGACGGCGGCGGGCGCGTTGCAAAAGGGCGTGTGGAGACTTCACGACGACGTCGTTCCCAACGGCGTTTGCACCGATCCCGGCGAAGTCACCCTTTGGTACGTGCCCACGAGCGCGTCGTCGTCATTCTTCTACGGATTGGCGATGGATCGCGACGGCACGGCCTACGTGACGGACACCGGACTCGAACGTGTCCTCAAGGCGCGGGACTTGGACGCGAACGCCTCCATCACTCTCGTCGCCGAAGAATCCGTCTTCTATTCGGTCGGCGCGGCGTCCACGATGTGGGCGTGCGCCGTCGGAAACGGTGCGGTGGCGGTCGTCGAAGACACCGCTCCCGATCGCGTCTACGTGTTGCGCGACCTGAACGCGGACGGCGACGCATCCGACGCGGGGGAGAAGGTGGACGTGTGGCAGGACACCCTCGCTGCGTTCGACATCGGGGCGCCGCGGGCGATCGCGTTCCTGAAAGGACCATCCGTGAAGTTCGATGCGGTGCCGCTCCAGCTCGGGCAGTCGGCCACGCTGACGGTGGATACCGTCCCGAACGCGTCCGTCGGTGTCTTCGTGGGAGCGATCCCGGTTTCCATCGTGCTTCCGCCGTATGGAACCCTCGGATTCGACCTGCTTCCGGGCGCGTATTTCGAACTTTTTCCCGTATCGCCCGTCGGACCGACGGGTGGCTATTCGCTCACCTTGCCCGTGCCGGGCGACCCGGCGTTCCTCAACGTCTCGCTGATCCTGCAGGGCGTTTCGGTGGAGCCGTCGCGGACGCGTTTGGCAACCGCTCAAATCGTCACGTTCCAGTAAGGTTTGTCCGGCTTTGAGCGGCCCGCCGTCGCGGTGCGACGCGATTACGGGTTGAGAGGCGATCCCATCGGGGAAGTTGTCTTCGGAAGAGGGGGCTTCGAGGGTTAAACTCCACAAGTCCCCGACGCTTCCACGATTGGAGTGCCCTCATGTTTCGGACCCTGTCTCGGTCCCTGATGCTGTCCGCGGTCGTTGCCGGTTCGTTGTTCGCGCAACTTCCGCCGGTCCCCGCGCCGCCCGAGAATCCGATCACCGCGGAAAAGGCGGTGCTCGGGAAGATCCTCTTCTGGGACGAGCAGTTGTCCAGCGACAACACGACGGCGTGCGGCACGTGCCACATCTCGGAAGTCGGCGGCGGCGATCCGCGTGCGTCGACTCCGGGCAACATCCATCCGGGCCCGGACGGGATGTTCGCGACGTCGGACGACATCCGCGGTTCGCGCGGCGTCGTTCACTGCGCCCCCTCGGGCGACTTCACTCCCGAACCTCACTTCTTCCCGCGCCCTCAGGTGACGGCGCGCAAGTCGCCGTCCTTCATCGGTGTCCAGTGGGCGGACGAACTCTTCTGGGATGGTCGCGCCTCCGGCACGTTCGTCGATCCCGAAACGAATCAAATCGCGATCGCATGGGGCGGTGCCCTCGAAAGCCAAGCGGCCGGTCCGCAGGTGTCTTCGGTCGAGATGGCGTGTTCGACGCGTAGTTACGGCGAAATCAACGCGAAGCTCTTGTCGGTGCTCCCACTCCGCTTGGCGCAGAATCTCCCCGCCGACGTGGCGGCGGCTCTCGCGCAGTACCCGACCTACCCGGATCTGTTCCAGGCGGCGTTCGGTGATCCGACCATCAACGCGGTGCGCATCGCCAAGGCGATCGCGACCTACGAACGCACGCTCGTTCCGGACGGCACGCCGTTCGACGACTACATGAACGGGAATCCGGCCGCGATGACGCCGCAGCAGATTCTCGGAATGAATCTGTTCAACAGCACGGCCAACTGCGCCCAGTGCCACGTCGCGCCGCTTTTCACCGACAACTCGTTCGCCAACATCGGCGTCCGCCCGGCGCTCGAAGACATCGGTCGCGAGCAGGTGACGGCGTTCCCGCCGGATCGTGGGGCCTTCCGCGTGCCTTCGCTGCGCAACTCCGGTTTGCGCGCTCCGTTCTTCCACAACGGCGGCAAGCAGACGATGCTCGACGTCGTGCTCTTCTATCAGATCGGTGGAGACTTCCCGAATCAGGCGACGCTCGATCCGCGACTGGTTCCGGTGCCGATGACGCATTCCGAGCGCGTCGCCGTCGCCGACTTCGTCGAGAACGCGTTGACCGACCCGCGGGTCGCCTTGGCGCAGTATCCGTTCGATCGCCCGATGCTTCGTTCCGAACTCGCCGGGTACATGAGCACCTTCGGTCTCGAGAAGTCCGGACTCGGCGGCATCGTGCCGCGCCATGTGACGGCCTCCGAACCGTACCTCGGCAACGCTCAGTTCCGCGTCGGCTTGTCCGGTGCGGTCGGCGGTGCGCCGGCGTACTTCGTGCTCGCCGATACGCCCGCGCTCCCCGGAACCGCCTTCAACACCATCCCGTTGAACGTCGATCCGGCAAGCGCGTTCCTCCTCGCGATTCCGACGACTCTTTCGGGTGCGAGTGGTGTCGCGGGAGCCGGCTACACGTCCGTGGCGCTCCCGATCCCGATGAACCCGGCACTCGACGATCTGACGCTCTACTTCCAGTGGCTCGTCGTCGATCCGTCCGTGTCGGATTACATCTCGACGACCAAGGGCCTCATGGTCACGACGTTCACGCCATGATCGGCGCGCGCCCGTCATCCGTCGCCGCAGCGATGTGTCTCGTCGCCGCGGCGTGGGGGCAGGTGCCGAACGGGTCGTTCGAGAGTGCCACTTCCGGCGGGACGGTGATGCCGTCCGGGTGGACGAGTTCCGTCTCCGCAGGTGCCACTGCGACCCGGATCATGCCGTACCTGACCTGTACGACCGATCCGGCTGTCCAGTTTCCGTCCGACGGAGCCAAATGGGTGCGCCTCGCATCGTCGATTCAGGCGACGCCCGCCGCCCCGAACGCGGCAAGTCGAATCGAGTCGACATTCACCACCGGAACGGCGGGCACGGTCCTCAAGTTCGACGCGGCCTTCGCCACCGCGGAAACGCCCGGCGACCCGGTCTACAACGACTTCATGACGGTCACGGTGACGGTCGGGGCCTCCACGCAGGTGCTCTGGACCGCGCAGACGACGTCGTCCGCGTTTCCGGTGACCAACACCTGCAACGCCTTTCCGTCCACGGGAAAGGTGTCCGTTTCTCAGGATTTGATCGCTCTGTTCCCGGCCTTGGCGCCGACGACTCCCGTCGTCTTCCGCGCCTACGTCGCGAACGGAGGTGACGCCACCGTCGCGTCTTACGGCTACGTCGACAACGTGAGGTTGGTCCCGGGTGTTCCGGTCACGCCGCCGTTGACGATGCAGTTCCTGCCTCAAGCGGCCGGTCAGTGGATTCTTAAAACGACCGGTCCCACGATTTCAGGGGCGGAGGTCTATAATCTCGTGACGTTGTCGAGGTCGACCCCCACGGGGAGCGGCCCTCTCTTCGGGATCGCCTTCGACATCGCCGTCTTCGATCAAATCAGTGCTCCCCTCGGGACCATTCCTTGGCACGTCAACTTGGACGCGTCCGGGAACTTCCAAGTGGGGCCGTTCGCGATCCCCGCAGGGCTCGCCGTGGACTACTTGTCCGTCGCCGTCATCGGCGGACAGATCGCCCACGTCACCCCGGCGGCCACGATTACGTTCTGACTTCGGCTCCCCGCGGAGCCTCGGCGCTACGGAGCGATCAACATGAAGGTGCGGCACCTCTCGATGCTCGCGGCGGCGGCCCTCCTGGCCGCAGGCTCGGCGGCTCAGTCATGGGTCCAGTTCACCGATGCCACGGCGACGCGCATGTCGCTGCTCGGCACCACGGCGACGACCGACGTGGAAGAGAAGGACTTCTGGTTGGTCGACATCGACCACGACGGTGATCAGGATTTGATCAACGTCCGCAAGGAAGCCTTCTACCTTACGGGTAATCGTACGCACATGCTGCTCATGAACTTGAACGGCGTGCTCACGGACATGACGGCGACGTACGCCCCGGGATTCAATTCGAATCCGTCACTCGGCCGCTCCATCATCGCCGCGGACTTCGACGGTGACGGTTGGGAAGACGTGGTGATCGCGAACACCGATTTCCAACCCGCCCACTACTACCGCAATCTCGGTTCGGTTGGCGGCGTTTGGCAGGGGCTCGGATTCGAGAACGCGCGCATCCCCGTGTTCACCCCGGGCGGTCGTTTCTGCTCGATGGCCCACGGCGACGTGGACAACGACGGCGACCTCGATCTCTTCCTCGGCGACTACAACAACACGCTCGAAGATCGGTTGTTGATCAACGACGGGACGGGCCACTTCACCGACGCGACGAATACACGCATCCCGAACGGTTCGGCGTCGACCTTCTCGGTCGAAGCGGCCATCGTCGACATGAATCTCGACGGTTGGAACGACATCGTTGAATCCGACGGCACCGTCGGTCAGATGAAGATCCGCCT
>JAFMJN010000205.1 GCA_017853435.1 Planctomycetota bacterium
ACGGGGCCACCGGAATCGCGTCGCAGGCCGACGCGCGCGAGATCGGCGAAGAGTTTCCGCTTGCTCCAGAGTTTTCCGAGGGTCGGCGGCACGAGTTCCTTCGGGAGCGACGCCACCTGCGCGATCGTTTCGCGCGCGTGTTTGCCGAACGCCAGTTCGACGCGTTCGCGGGTGCCGAAGAGGTTGGTCACCGTCGGCCATCGATGCCCCTTCAGGTTTTTGAAGAGGATGGCGGGGCCGCCGGCGGCGATCACCCGGCGGTGGATCTCCGCGGCTTCGAGGCGGGGATCGACCTCGGCGGTGATTTCGACGAGGTCACGACGGGCCCGAAGGGCGTCGAGGAAAGTCCGAAGGTCGGGGAAAGTTTTGGTCATCGGCGCATCGGGAACCGCTCCTCAATAAGGAAGCGTTCCGTTGCGCCCTTCCCACGATTCAAGCGTCTCCATCTCGATGGCGTTCCAGGGGCAGCCTTCGAGCCAGAGTCCTTCGGGGCCTTTGGTGATGCACTTCTTGCACCCGATGCACTTGAGCGGATCCACCCAGATGTAGCCGAAAGGATCATGCGCCTCGTCGTGGCAGAGGATCATGCACTCGTCGACCGGGCACAGGGTCTGGCAAACCGGCGAGCCGGCGCATCCCGTGCAGTTGTCGGTGATGACGGCGATGTCCTTGGGCTTGCGCTTGCGCTTGGCGGTGAGGGCTTCGGCCATGGTGGTGTCCCCGTGGGGATTGAAATCGTAGCGGTTGGGGCCTGCCGCCCCAAGCGAAACCGGGGCGACTAAACGACCTTTCCGGCCGCCTTTTTTCTCAGGTACTTCGCGTGGTTTTCCCAGATTTCGCGGTGGACGTCGGCTTCGTCGAGGACGCCTTCCGCGTGGAACAGAAGCCGCCCCTCGAAGAAGAAGAGAAAGGCGGGCGTTTCGACGTGCGGGTACCGGGCGAGGGTTTGGGGGGATTCGCCGATTTCGAGCCACCGAACCTTCAGAGCCTCACCGTTGCGCTTCGCGAGGCGTTCGGCCTGCTTGATCATGACGCGGTCGCCGATGTTCCATTCCCGGTAGAAGTGGACCAGGACCGGCATGTCGCTTTTCAGAACCTCGGCTTCGAAGTCCGTGTCAGTGACGTGAGGCGGTTCCGGGGTCTTCTGCTTCCGGCTCTTCGCGAGCATGAGGACGATGATCGTCGGAACGACCGCCCAAAGGACCGCGATCCAGCCGAAGAACTCGCCTTGCGATTGTTCGGGGGCGGAGACCGGGATTTCGGTGGTTCCGGACGGCGAGGGCTTGGGAGGCGTCGCACCGGGGACCTGAATGAAGAGCGGGGATGCGCTCACGGGATCTCCTCGGGAGGATGGGCGGCTTCGTGAGCCGCCTTCGCTCGGCGCCAAATGCGGAAGGTGTGGAGCCAGCCGACCACGCAGACGGCGAGCTGAATCCACAAGAGCACCCAAAGTCCGTCGGCGGCTTCCGGGGTCGTGCGTGCGGGCCACATCCACGCGGCGATCGCACCGACGATTCCCGACCACACGATGAACGTCGTGGCGCGGATCGGCACGCCCATGTCGCGCAGGAACGTCCCGTAGAGCACGGCCCAGGCGCCGAAGAACTGGGCGGCGTGGATGCCGGACCGCGTCCAAAACCCGAGTGCGGGTTCGCGGAACGAGGCACTGGTTTCGTACGCGGACCACATGGCGACGTGGGCGACGCCGAAGAGGAATGCCGGATGGGCGAGGTTTTCGACCAAGTCCCAGACTTTTCCGTCGAATTCGCGGACGGAGGCTCGGCGCGCGGGGTCGCCGGAATCGCGATCGGGTGACGGAGTCGCCATCGGACTACCGCAACTTCAGCATCGCGATCGCGGCCTTCGCCTGGTCGAGCACCTTCCCGTCCGCATCGCGGTAGGCGTCGAGGAAACGCTCGATCGCTTCCGCGTCTTCCCGACGACCGATGCCGGGCAGTACGAGCGCCTGCATGGCGTGGAGGGCGGATGCTTGGGACAGGACCGACGCGATGACGTCGCCTTCGTTCAATGTGGTGCCGTCGGCGGCGACGGCCGTCGCACGTCCGTCGATCGGCGAGAAGATTTCCGCTTCGCCTTTCGCGAGTTCGATGCGTGCGATGCGGTGTCCCGAGGCCACGGGATCACCCTTGTGGAGGATGATCACGGCCTTGCCCCCGATCGGTGCCTTGATGTCGTAGGGGCGCAGCATCGAGAGGAGCACGTCGCGTCCCGCATCCGACGCGCGCACGGCGAGCGAACTCGCGGCGTTGCGGGCGACGTACGGGTCCTTGTCGTCGAGCAGGGCGCGCAGCGGTGCGTCGAACGAAGGTTCCTTGCGATCGAACTGCATGGCCCACGCGGCCGCCTTGCGCTTTTCGGAGTCCGGCATCGCCGAGAGGGCGATGAGGCCCGGGTAGAAGGTCGACACGCGAGCACCCCGGGGGGCGGCTCCTTTGTCGATCTCTTCGACGATGCGCTTCGACAGTTCTTCGGCCGCGTGTTGGGCCTTCGTCGTCGTCGCGTCGGCACGAAGCGCCGCCGCGAGGTCGGTGTCGTCGAGACGCGCACGGAACGAGTCCGTGCACATCCAACCGATGGCACCGAGGACGAGGACGAGAACGATGATGGGGAAGAACGAACGTTCCCCGCGGGGAGCCTGGGCGTCTCCGGCGTTGGCGCCGGAAGTGATTTCGATGGATTCCATGGAGCGTCGCGTCGCCGAGAAAAGGTAGCAAGAACGCGGGAGAGACTCCCGGATCCGACGTTTCGCGCATGCCCGAAAAAGCGGCGAGCCCCACCGTTTCCGATGGGGCTCGCCGGGGGCCGATCGTCCGAGAAGGTTTACTTCTTGACGACGGGCTGCGGGATCGCGTTGTACTGGGCGAGGAGGCGGACGATGAGGTCCGCGTGGTCACCCTTGTACTGCTTCAGGATCGACGGCCACTCCGCCGGGTTCTTCGCGGTGATCCACCGCCCCGTGCCGGCTTCGCGGACGAACAGTCCCTTCGGCATCGCCGTCTCGGGGATGAGGCTCGTCGGATCGACGATCCAACGGTGCATCCAGTTCGGGCGCAGGCGCGACGGCGACAACGTGAAGCTCGGAGCGTTGATCTGCGGCGTGAGGACTTCGCCCTGTGCATGGCACTTGGCGCAGTCGTTGGCCGCGAACACCGCCCAAGCGGCTTCGGTTTCTTCTTCCGTCAACGGCACCTGCTCCGGCCGCACGTACGGCGTGGGCTGCTTCGCGAGCGCCTGGAAGAAGCGGACGAACTTCGCGATCTCGCCTTCGGAGAGGTTGTAGGTCGGCATGCGGACGTTGAGGTAGCCGCGCACGCCGTTCCTGTGCACCTTGGTCTTCGAGAGAGCGGGATTGCGGAGGAACTCCGCGAGCCACTGCGGGTCGACGCGAGCGCCTTGGCCGACGAGCGTCGGCGGACGCATCACGGCACCCGGCTTGTGAACTTCACCGGTCGCCGACGTCCACGACTCCATGTTTTCGCCTTCCGGCGAGAACCACTTCTGCTGCCAAAGGATCGGCAACTTCGACGGGTCGCTTTCCGGGAGGAACTGGTGACAGCCGTTGCAGTTGTACTTCTGCACGAGCCACCAGCCTTCCTTGATCGCCGCACGGTCGTTCGCGGGGAGATCGCGATACGCCTTCGGCACCAAGGACTCGACCGATCCGAGGAGGAACGTCGTCAGCGCGGTGATGTCGTCGACCTTCTCGCCCTTACGCGGCTTCGCCGGCGTGGAGAGGTGGAAGTTCGGCATCTTCTGGCCCTGCAACGGGCTCGTCAGTTCCTTGCCGAAATTGAACACCTGCGGGTTTTCGAGTTTGTGCTCGAAGTATCCCTTGTGGTTGTACCACTTCTCCATCTTCGCGGTGTGCGTGAGGTGGCCGAAGTCGAGACGTTCCATCGGCTTCGAACCTTCGTAGGTCAGTTCGGCGCCGATGCGTCCTTCGTTCTCGAGACCGCCGATTTCGTGGCAGCCCGCGCAGCCGTAGGTCTTGATCAACTCTTCGCCCTGCTTGATGAGATCGGGCGACGCGTTGGTCATCCAATCCACGGCGGCGTAGGTCGCGTCCGCATGCTTCTTCGTCATCAGGTGGGTCGCCATGTCCTGCGCATCGTCGACCGAGAGCCGGAGATTCGGCATCTTGGTCATCTGGTGCGCGAGCATCGGCCCGCCCGTGATGGGGCACGGCGTGTCGTCGTTGAACTCGAAGGGCAAGCCCTTCTTCGCGAAGTCTTCAGGCGTGAGATCGCGCTTGGCGTCGATCGAGTAGGGGAGCGTGCGCTCCTTCGGGTTGAGCAGCCAACGCACGAGGTAGTCGTAGTTGGTCTTCTCTCCGATGCGGGAAAGGTTCGCCGCCCAGTTGCCGCCTTCGCGCTTGTCGCCTTCGCCCATGCCGTGGCACGCGTAGCAGCCGCGGTCGGTGAGGAGTTGCTTGCCGCGCGCCGCGTCGCCCTGCTTGTACTGCTTCGCGGGACCGGTCACGCCCTTCGCCCAAACGTAGGCCGAGATGGCCTTCACCTGCGCGTCGTCGAGCGTTTCGTACTGCGGCATCTTGGTGTCCGGGCGGAAGGCGGTCGGCGCCTTGATCCACACGGGAAGCCACTCGGGCTTCAACTTCATCTTCACTTCCTTGAGGGAAGGTCCGACCTTCTTGATTTCGGAGAGGAGGTCCTTCGAGCGCTGCTCCCGAACGATGCGCGCGGTTTCGAGACCGGACATCTGTTGCGTGAGGTCCTTCTCTTCCTGATTGATGCGCGTGCCTTCGGCCGACGCCTTGTCCTCGTCCATGTCGGCGAG
>JAFMJN010000206.1 GCA_017853435.1 Planctomycetota bacterium
GCATCCTGCGTGATCGAGGATTCGACGCCCGGGTCGAAATCATCGGAGACGGCGAAGACCGCTCCGCCATCGCCGCCGCGGTCGATCGTCTCGGCATGAAGGACCACGCGATTTTGCTCGGCGCCCGCCCGCGCGAGGAAGTGCTCGCACGCATGCGTTCGGCCACGCTCCTCGCCGCGCCGTGCCTGACGGGCGACGACGGCAACCGCGACGCGCTCCCCACCGTCTTGATCGAAGCTCTCGCTTGCGGTCTTCCTTCCGTGTCGACCCCCGTCGGCGGAATCGAAGAGATCATCGACGACGGCGTCCACGGCTACATCGTTCCCGAAAAGGACGTCGTGGCCTTCGCGGACGCGGTCGCGAAGATCCTCGGCGATGCGGCCGCGGCCGCGTCGATGCGCGACAAAGCGCCGGGACGCGCGCGCGATCGCTTCGATCGCAACAGCACTCTTCCGAAACTCGTCGCTCTCATGCGAAAGGCGTCCGGAGCCTAAAGTGATGCGGATCCTGCACGTCTGCGCCGATTCCGGGATCCCGCCCGACGGGACGAAGGGAGCGTCCGTCCATTTTCGGTCGCTCCACGTCGCACTGCGGCAACTCGGCGTACGGGTGGTGGCCTTCGTCAAGCGCATGCCGAAAGGCCCGGTGCCCGAAGTCCCCGACGTTCGCCCGATCGCCGAACTCGCCTCGTCGATCGTTCCCGGCGACGTGATCCTCGAGCGTTACGCCCTCGGACAGCACGCCGTTCTCGACATCGCGCGTGCGGCCGGCGTTCCCCACCTCCTCGAAGTCAACGCTCCGTTGGTCGACGAGGCGTCGCGACACCGTCCCGATACCGTGAAGCCCGAAGACCGCGACATCGAACATGCGGTTTGGCGAGGAACGGACGTCGTTCTCGCCGTCTCGCGCCCGTTGCTCGATCGCATCGCCGTGCACCGTTCCGGCCCGATCGACATCGTGCGAAACGGATTCGATCCGGACCTTCTCGAGGGCCCGGAACCCTCCAAGGAAATTGCGCCGACGCTGGTATTCCTCGGACACCCGAAGCCGTGGCACGGAACAGAGGCCCTGCCGAAGCTTCTCGCCCATCCCGCACTCGTGGCGGTCGGGGCCCGCTTGTTGGTCGTGGGTGGCGGGCCGGGTGCGGACGCGTTGGCGGAAGCCGCCCGCGCTCGGGGCGTCGACGGACGCGTCACGGTCACGGGGCCTCTCCCCCAGCGTGAAGCCCTCCGGATGCTGCGCACGGGGCACGTCGCGGTCGCTCCCTACCCCGTCGACGAAGACTTCTACTTCTGTCCGCTCAAGGCGATCGAGTCGCTCGGAGCGGGGATGCCCGTCGTAAGCACGAAGCAAGGCGATCTCGACGAAATCGTCGGCGACGGCGGCCTTCTCGTTCCCGCCGGGGACGACGACGCGTTCGCGGGTGCGTGCGCCCGACTGCTCGTCGACGACGCCCTGCGTCGCACCGCCGGAGAAGCGGGACGTCGACGCGCCTACGCCGGCATGACATGGAAGCACTCCGCGGGACAAGTCGTCGCCGCGGCGGAAGCGGCGCTGCGTCGCGGCTCATGAACTTCCTTCGACCATTCCGCGAGTTTCGTGCGTTTCTGACGTTGGCCGGGCCGGTCTTCGAAGGCAAGCGCGCACCGATGGCGAAAGCCGTCGGATGGTCGCTCGCCGGAACGCTCGTCGTCTTGGCACGACCCTGGCCGATGAAATTCGTCATCGACGCGGTCACCGCGCCGCGCGCCGAGGGAGCGATCGACGTCCCGATTCCCGTCGTCGCCGCCGCCTGTGCGGCGACGTTCGGCCTCGCCCTCGTAAGCGGTCTCTGCGCGACGGAGGAAGCGAAATCCACCGCCGACGTCGCCAAGTCGATCACGACGCGCATCCGCAAACGCGTGTTCTCGCACCTCCACGGACTCCCGCTGTCGTTCCATACGTCCCACGGATCGGGTGACTTGCTCGTGAGACTCATGGGCGACGTGTCGAACGTCCGCGACCTCATCTTCGAAAGTTGGATGGGGATGGGCACGGCGGTCGTATCGTTCGTCGGCGGCGTGATCGCGATGGCGCTGATCAACCCTTGGCTCGCGCTCGTCGCCGTCCTTCCACTCCCACTTCTGCTGCTCTCGATGCGATCGACGTCCGTCCGTCTGACGGCGGTGACGCGCCGAGCCCGACGCAAGGAAGGCGTCGCCGCCTCCTTCGCCGGTGAGTCTCTCCGACAAGTCGTAACGATCAAAGCGTTCGGCGCGAGCGACGACGTCACCCGCGCCTTCGGCAGGGACGCCCGATCATCGGAAAGAGCCGCCGGGATGGCGACGGAACTCGCGGCCCGAATCGAGCGCAACGGCGAAATTCTCGCCGGACTCGGGTTGGCCGCACTCATCGGACTCGGGGTCTACCTGCTTCAACGCGGCGCGGTGACGGCCGGCGATCTCGTCGTTCTCGTGTCCTACGCGCGCACGCTCGGCAAACCCATCCGCGGCCTTTCCAAACAAGGGGCTCGGACGAGCAAAGCCCTCGCATGCGCGACGCGCCTGCGTCAGTTGCTCGAAGTCCCCAAAGAAGATCCGGGCCCCGAGACCGCCGCGCCGTCGCACCCCGGCTCCATCGAGTTCCGCGACGTCCGCGTCGTCTATCCGAACGGGACGCGCGCCCTCGACGGGCTCTCCTGCACGTTCCCCGAGGGCAAGTTGATCGCGGTCACCGGGCCGAACGGCGCGGGAAAGTCCACGACGTTGAACGTCCTCCTTCGTTTGGTGGCACCGACCGAGGGCGGAGTGACGTGCGCGGACGGACCGATCGACGGCTATTCGCTGCGTTCGTGGCGTGATCGCATCGCCTTCGTTCCCCAGTCGCTTCAACTTTTCGGTGGAACCCTTCGCGACAATTTGCGTATCGCCGACAAGGAAGCCTCCGATGAACGCATCCGAGAGGCGTTCGTACGCGCCGGGGCCGACGACCTGTTCGACGTGCTTCCCGCCGGACTCGACACCGTCATCGGAGAGGGCGGCTCGACGCTGTCCGGAGGTCAAGCGCGACGCGTCATGTTGGCGCGCGCGGCGTTGCGGTCGGCGCCGATCCTCCTGCTCGACGAGCCGTTCGCGGGACTCGATCCGGAATCACGGAAGTCGGTCGCCGCGGCGATACGAAACGTCGGGAAAGGTCGCACCATCATCATCGTGACGCACGAAGCCCTCGATTTGGTACGTCCGGACGTCGTTCTTCGCATCGAACACGGTCGTTTGGCCGAAGCGGGGATCGCATGACGCCGCGAACTCCGAAATCGATCCGCGCGTGGCTCGACCCCGACTTCGCCAAGGCACGTCTGATCGAACTCGGATGGGACGTTCGCGACGTGCGGATCGGCACCCTCCGTATCAAGGGCCCCGAAGAGGCGGTTCTCGGCGTCGACGTGCTTCCCGAAGAAGGAGACGCGGCGATCCCCGCGATGGTGCGCGTGGCGCCGCTCGCGCAACAGGACGCACTCGCGGACAAGTGGACGCGTCTCAAACCGGTCGGCAACGTTCTCGGCGAGGGCGTCCTTCATGATCGCGACGTGCTCGTCTTCGCATGGCCCAACGATCCGGGGCTTCGCAATCTCCGTGAAGTCGCCGACATCGATCGACTGAAACGGCATCTCGCGACGATCACGACGCTCTCCGAAGAGCGATTCCGTATCCGCGGGGGTAAGACGTCCCTGACCCGCTTCCGTTGGAAGCCCGAACGCCGCGCGGTGGTGCGCGTCGATCTCGCGATGATCGACGACGCGTCCGGAGAAAAGCGGACGCGGTCGGTATTCGTCCGCGTGTTTCCCGACACGCGCGGTTTCGACGTTCTCGCACGCCTCGACGCCTACAGAAAAGCGGGCATCGCGGCGCCGTTGCCGCTCGGTTCGCTGCTCGACGGGACCGTCACGGTCGAATCCTCGGTGCCGGGACACGTCCTTTTCGATCTGTTCCTCAGAAAGGCGGCCGAATCCGCCGCCGAACGCGTCGGTGAACTTCTCGGTCGTCTCCACGCGCAGGATGCGACGGAACTTCCGACGACCGAATTCGATCTCCTCGAAGGGGCCGACGCCATTCTCGCGACCACGGCTCCCGACGAACGCGAACGATTCGCGTCCCTTCAAAGGCGCCTCGGGCCGCCTCCGCGCGGAAATTCACTCGTTCATGGAGACCTCCATCTGCGGCAGTTCTTGATGGACGGAGACGCGTTGGCGTTGGTCGATCTCGAACGAGCGGGTCGCGGTTCGGCGGAAGGCGATATGGGTCTTCTACTCGCCAACCTCGACGACATGGCACTGCGGCACTACGGCCACGCGCTGAGACTGCGTTCGTTCACCGCCACGATGCTCGACACGTGGCGCAAGGCGCGTGGACGCGTCGACGAATCGGTGCTCTCCCTCGCACGGGCGCGGGGTCTTCTCGGCCTCGCCCTTCTTCCGCTGCGACGCTTCGAACCTCACGCGGATGTGCTGTTCAAGGAACGACTCGCCCTCGCGGAACGCCTGATCACCGAAGCGGCTCCGTCCTCGGCGCCGATCGAATGGGAGCTTCTTTTCCCGAAACCCAAGTCGCCCTGGTCGGCGGTACTTCGCGACGGCACCCCCGCGCTCTTCGATCCCGCGGATGGTCGGCTCACCCCGCTTCCTTGGGAACAGGACCCCGTCACGGCGCCCCATCACGATCTCCGGCACCGGGGTGAACTCGTCGCACGACGCGCGGGAAATCGCGCCGTGCTGCGGCTTTCAGGGCCTCCCACGACTTGGGTCAAGTTGGTCGCACGGAAACGCGCC
>JAFMJN010000207.1 GCA_017853435.1 Planctomycetota bacterium
CCGCCCCGAAGCGACGCGATTTCAACGTCTTGATGATCGCCATCGATGCGATGCGCGCCGACCACATGTCGTGCGAAGGCTATTCACGCCCGACGACACCGACGCTCGACGCCTTGGCGAAGTCCTCGGCGTGGTTTCGCCGAGCCGTCGCGCCCGTTCCGGCGTCGTCGATGGGCTACAGCGCGTCGATGTCGGGCCTTTATGCGCGCGTCACGCCCGCCTACGCGAAGGAGTTCAACGTCCAATTCCCCGTTCCCGAGCAGTTCATGCTCGCGGAAGTCATGAAGGAAACCGGACGCGAGACGATGGGCGTCACCGGATTCCACCCCGCCGTTCAGGGCGCGCCGAAGTTCAAAATCCTCGAAAAGGGATTCGACCGCTTCAATCCCGACAAGAACGTCGAGGAACGAACGGGTGAGGAAGTGACCGCGAGCGCGGTCGGCATGCTCGACCGTCGACTCGCGGCGGACAAGCCGTGGTTCATGTGGGTTCACTACATGGAGCCGCATGCGCCGTATCACTTCCATGTGGGTCGCGATTTCGGTCGCCGTCCGATCGACGCGTACGACTCCGAGATCGCGGAAGCCGACGCCCAAGTCGCGAAACTCCTCGAGCGTCTCGAACGCGCGGGCGAGCGAGACAAGACGATCATCGTGGTTTTCGGAGACCACGGTGAAGGATTCGGCGAACACAACAACCGCGAGCACGGGGCGAGTCTTTACGAACATCAGGTACGCATTCCGCTGATCGTTCACGTCCCGGGACTCGCGCCGAAAGAGATTCGGCAGTGGGCCACGCTTGCGGATATCACGCCGACGATTCTGTCGATTTTAGGACTTGAATCGAAGCCGCCGCGCATGGGGCGTCCGTTGACGCCGCTCATGACGAACGTCGCGGTGACGTGGCCGGACTGGGCCTATTCCGAACGTGCGGCGTCCGCGTCGAAAGTCCCGCGTTCGTGGGAACGCGCGGTGTGGCGAGGTGATTCGAAGTTGATTTGGCTGCCGCACGATCGCACCTACCAGTTCTTCGATATCGCCAAGGATCCCGACGAATCCCAAAATGCGTGGTCGATGACGGACATGCGATGCCTCGAACTTCGGGCGATCATGCGGGCGGTGGACGCGCGCATCGACGCGACGTGGGGGGCCTCGTCTACGGCGTCGGCCGACGAAATCGAATCGATCGACGTTCGCTTCAAGCGGTTGGTCGGCATCGCGTCCACCGGCGACGCCAAAGCGACCGACGAAGCCCTCGATCAGATCTTGGCGATCTTGAACTCGGACGCGATCCTTCTCGATCCGACGAAACAGGATCGACTCGGGCTTCCGGCTCTCGATGCGTTCCTCGCGTGGGCGCGACCGCAACTCCGTTCGATCGATCCGGCGTCGCCCCGCGCCCAAGACCTCGTGCGCATCACGATGTTCGCGAATCGAAAGGAAGATGCCCCGCTCCTCGCGGCCATGCGTGAACGGATCACGCACGGCGATCTCAGACTGCGCCTCGCACATTGGTTGGCGTTTCAAGGAAACGACACGGGTCGATCCGATTTGAACATCGCTTTCGAAGCGGGGCCGATCGAAGCGCGGATCACCGCCGCCGCAGGTCTCGCCGCCCTCGGCGATGCGCGGGGTCGTCCGCTGTTGCTCGCCGCCCTCGATATCGAACACGTGGGTCGGCTTCGTGAGGCGATCTTCGGCCTTGCCGCGCTGAAGGACCCGACGCCGTTGCAACTGCAGGCGTCCACGATGCGTTCGACGCTGTCGACGCCGTGGGTGCAGGGCGCACTTCTCGACGCGGCGTTGGCCGTGCCGGACGGTCCCGACGCGCGCGCGACGCTCTTGTTGCTCAGTCGGTCGACGGACCCGCGCGTCGCGAAGGTCGCGGGGGCCGCACTCACCGAACGCCTGAAGCCCGACGAGAACACTCGCAAAAAGCACGTCGATGAAGTGCTCGAAGGTGTCCGCAGCGCCTTGCTCTACGGCGACGGTCGCTTGGCCGCCGGGTTCTTTACCGATCTCGATGCAACGGATGATCCGCTCCTCGGACATGCGTGGTGGCTCGGCATTCGCACGGCGCGCTCCATCGGCAACCCCGAACTGCTCGCGAAGTGCGCCGATCGCTATCTCTCCGTGGCCGGTGCGGGGGTCGCGCCGCGTGATCGGCTGGCGAGCCTTATGCCGGAAGTGCCGCAGGGCGTCACGGTGTTCAAAGGCGAACCCGCAGGCGACTTCGCGGTACCGATTCTCGATCGCGGGCGCCTGTTCACCGCGACGCTGAAGATCACGAACACGTCCGGAGTACGACTCGGCGGTGGGGAATGCCCCGACGCCTTCGTGCTCGAATGGCGGTACGACCGACCCGATGGAACTCGTAGTCGTGGGCATCGCTTGGTGCAGACCCGTCTTCCCGCCGGAGGTCTCGAGCCCGGTGCGGATGCGACGCTCGCCGTGCCGGGGATGTTCCCGGAAAAGCCGGGGGAGTGGACACCGGTCCTGCTCGCCATTCGGGACTGGGCGGGTTTGCGGGAGGAAACGATCCTCAGCGCACCCAAGGTGACGCTCAACTAGGCGTCATCGGACCGCGTTGCGGTCCGCCTTCACGCGATCCGTGGCGATTCCCCAAGGAGTGGGGCCGCAACCTTCGAAGACGTTGTCTTCGACCGTGATCTCCGAGCCAAGTAGGTCGAGCGCCGTCTTTCCCGGACGCATGAAAGTGTTGCGACGAAGGGCCACGCGCATGACGTTCGCGTCGAGGCGGACCGCGGTTTCGAGGTTCTTGAAGGAACAGCCTTCGATCGTCCAGTCCTTGTTCGTCAGCGGATCCTTCATCGCGTCGAGCCCGTTCACGCCGATGCCGACGGAATCGAACGTGCATCCGGCGACGGTCACGCCGTTGCAATCGTTGAGTTGAACGCCGCTGAATCCGCCCTTGAAGTTGCAGTCGCGGATCTCCGCCTTGTCGCACCAGTGGTCGATCTCGCACGCTTCCGTCCGAACACCGTCGAATACGCAGCCTTTTACGACGATGCCTTCCGTGTTGTAGGCGACGAAGCCGCGTCCCGCCAAGTTGCGGAACACGCACTGTTCGACGCGAAGATTGCGGCCTGCGGGTTTCTTCGCGCGGTCTTTGTAGGGGGCGCGGAACACCAATCCGCAGAGGGTCGTGTGGCCCGTCGTGTAGGGCTTGCCGTCGATCGTCAGCGACTTCGGATCATGTCCGCCGTCGAAGGTGATGCCCTTCACCGTGATATCCGAGAGGATCCATCCGTCGATGAAGTTGATCTCGGGGACGATCCACGCTCCGGCCGGAATCTCGGTAAGGCCCGGATGCGTCGCGTTGACGAACCCCAACGTGATGGCGCCCGGGGTCACTCCGGGTTCGACGACGGACTTCACCGCCATCTCGACGCAACGACCGCCCCGCTGGTCGGGGTAATACGCCTGATAGCGGCGTCCGGCGACGATGTACTGGGGGTTGTCGACGACCAGTTTCTTGTCGGAGATCTTCACCGCCGACGTCGTTTTGATCTTGCCCCACTCGTCGAGGGCGCGGAACTTCCAAATCGTCGCTCCGGGAACCCCGGTCAGCGTCAGTCCTTTGACGCCTTGGATGTTGACGCCGCGATCGAAGACGAAGGTGCCTTCCGAGAACGCGATCGTGCCGCCGCCGCGATCGGAGAGCCCTTTCAGGATCTCGGCGAAGACGGTGTCGTCTTTCCACGGCAGCGTCAACGATTCCTTCGCGGTCGTGATCGTCATCGTCCCCTGCGCCGCGAGAGCGGCGGAGAGGCCGACGATGGCGACGAGTCGCGCGGCGATCATCGGACGACGAACGTGTCGGCGGGTCCGACGGCGGTGGTGACCGGCGTCTTCCACGACTTGTCGAGAAGGCGTCGGTAGATGACCAAAAGTTCTTCCGCGTTGGCGGAGACGGGTTTGATCTTCGGAGGCGCGCCCGCGAGCTTCGGGACGAGCGACCGATCGTCGGCCAACATGCGGATCTTCGTCGCGAGATCCTTGGGATCGCCGAGCGTGAAGGTCCATCCGTAGTTGTTCGCCTTGACGAACTCGAGCATCCCTCCGCGGTCGGAAACGAGAATCGGCGTTCCGCTCATGGCGGCCTCGTTCAACGTGAGCGGGGCGTTTTCGAACCAAATCGAAGGAAGCACCAAGACGTCGATGTTCTGAAGGACCGTGCCGATCCGTCGATTGTCGAATCGGCCGTGGAAGACGACGTTCGGATTGCTCGTGGCCCGACGCTTGAGGTCGTCGAGGTAGTCGCCGCTCCAGCGATTCGGCGCGCCGTGGACGTGGAGCTCGAGGTCGTTGCGTCCCGCCGCCGCGGCGAGGAATCCGTCGACCAGGGTGTGGACGCCCTTCGTCTTTATGATCGAACCGACGAAGCCGATCCGGAGTTTGGGTGAGGGGGTCTTTGCGAGTCGTTCTACGTAGGAGAAGTCCATCCCGTTCGACGAATGGACGATTTTCGACCTCGGGACGCCGAAATGCTTCACGAACTCGTCCCGGAGGAAGGCCGAGGGAGTGATGAGGAGGTCGGTGAGGCCGAGCACCTGTTGCATCCGGCGATAACGCACCACGAAGGGGTTGGTTTCGGCGACCGACGTGCTTGCGCCCCCACCCCAGATCGCGTCGTTGGCGGCCTCGACCCAAGACTCGGCCCAAGCCCGCGGCCGCCGGGCGATGCGGCCGGGAGTGGCCGCGACGCGGGCTTGATAGTGGAGAGCCCGGCGCTCTTCGAAGGGAGCCTCGACCTTCGGAGGCGG
>JAFMJN010000208.1 GCA_017853435.1 Planctomycetota bacterium
CGTACGCCTTCGACTGCGAGAGCACGGAGAACACGATCATGATCGCCGTCATGAACAACGCGTCGCCGACGCGATTCGTGACGAACGCCTTCTTCGAAGCGTCGCCCGCGGACTTCTTCTCGATGTAGAAGCCGATCAGGAAGTACGAGCACACGCCGACCAGTTCCCAGAAGATGAACAGGATCAGGATGTTGTTCGTGATGCAGAGGCCGAGCATCGAGAACGTGAACAACGACAGGTAGGAGAAGAAGCGCGAGTAGCGCTCTTCGCCGTGCATGTACGACGACGAGTAGAGGTGGACGAGCGACGACACGAGCGTCACCACGACGAGCATGATGCAGGTCATGTTGTCCACGAGGATCGACAGGTCGATCCTCACGGGGTTGACGTCGCCACCGAACGAGATCCACGGGAAGGAGGCCATGTAGGCCTGTTCGATCCCGTTGGGTTTCGCGAGCACCTCGGTGAAGAGGAGCCAAAGCGCGCAGCCGAGGGCGGTGAACATCGACGCCATCGACAGCTTGTCGTTCCACGCGGCCATCTTGCGGAAGATGAGCGCGTGGAGGATCTCGATCGTGAACGCCGCGAGAGGCAGCGCCACGATGAGGAGAGCCAAAAGAATGGGGCGGTCCATGATCGCGGGGGTCCCCTTATTCCTTCATCGAATCGACTTCGTCGACCCGGACGGTGTTCATGGAGTGGTAGATGTTCAGGACGATCGCGAGGATCGTCGCCGCTTCGGCGGCCGCCAACGTCATGATGAACACGGTGAAGACTTGGCCGTCCATCCGCTCGGGCGAACCGAATCGGTTGAAGGCGACGAAGTTGAGCGCCGCCGCGTTGAGCATGAGTTCGAGACCGCAAAGCACCGCGATCGCGTTGCGCCGCGTCAGAACGACGGCCACGCCGAGCGCGAACATGAGCGCGGCCACCACGAGATAGTGCGTCAGTCCGATCGGACCCATGTCACGTCTCCTCCGGGCGGCGGCGCGCGATGTACGCGGCCCCGCACAACACGATGAGCAGGAGCACGGACACGAGTTCGAAGGGCAGGACGTAGTCCGTCAGGAGGGCTTCGCCCACCCGAGCCGTCGTCGCGGGCATTTCGACCGGCGCGGCTTCCTTCCACTTCGTGTCCTTCACGACCTTGAGGAGCGCGAGCGCCGTCGCAGCGGCGATCACGACGCCCGTGAGCATCGCTCCCCCGGTCGTTTCACCGCGACGCATGAGCACCGCGTCACGGTTGGTCATCATGATGCCGAAGAGAATCAGCACCATGATGCCGCCGATGTACACCAACACCTGCGTGAAGCCGAGGAAGTCGGCCCCGAGGAGGATGTAGAGCCCCGCGACGCCCGTGAGCGATGCGAGGAGCCAGAAGGCGAGGCGCACGATGTCCTTCGAGAGGACGATCATCACGGCCGGAATGACCGTGACCGCCGCCATCACCCACCACATGATCGTCGACCAATCCATGTTCATGGGTCCTCAGTTGCTCGGGGGTTTCGGCATGGTGGGAGGCTTCGGCATCGACGGCGGAGGCGGCATCGCCGGTCCGGCGGCGGGCTTCGGCGGGGCGGGAGGCGGAGGCATTCCCGCTCCCGGCGGCTTCGGCATGCCCGGAGCGGCCGGGGCCGCGGGAGGCGCCGGAGGCTTCGGCACCGCGGCACCGGGGGCGGCCGGCGTCGCCGGAGCGGCAGGTGCCGCGGCGGCCTTCGCAGCCGCCTTGCGACGCTTCGATTCCGCTTCGGCCGCTTCGATGAGCGTACGGGCTTCCGCCTCACGCGCGCGGTCCGCTTCGGACTGCGGCGCGTCGGTGAGCAAATTCTTCACCCCGTGCGCACGCGTGTACGCGGCGGCGTCGAATTCCATACCCATGTGGATGCACTCCTTGGGGCACGGCTCGCAGCAGAGGTTGCAGAAAATGCACTTGTTGAGATCGAGCGTGAAGGACGAGATCCAGCACCCGTCGCCCTTCCACGCACCGTCGAACGGCGCCTCGCGGGTGCCGTCCATTTCGATGCAGTCGACCGGGCACGCGCGCTCGCAGATGTGGCAATGGATGCACTTCTCGGTTTCGAGAATGTGGATCCCGCGGTGCCGGTCCGGGATGTAGCGCTCCTTCGGAGCGTTCGTCTTCGACCCGTATTGGATCGTGACGATCTCCTTCGGACGCACGAGGTAGCGGAACGTCAACGCCATACCGGCGACGATGGTCTTCGCCGAATGGCCGATCGATTGAAGATAGGCGCCGAAGCTCATGAGTTGCTCGCGGCCCGAAGGCTCGGGGTCGCACGGATGACGCTACGGACATAAGCCACGAGGGCGACGGTGCCGATCGCGGCGACCACGACGCCGGTCATGACCGTGTTGCCGGTCCAACCGCCGCCGTCCTTGACGATCGCGGGCGACGGCAGGAAGTGCTCCCACACGGTCGATCCGACGAGCGTCAACATGCCGAACGGCATGAGCACCTTGAGGCACAGATACATCATCTGGTCGAGGCGGATGCGGGGCAGCGTCCAACGGAGCCACATCTGCACGCAGACGAGGAGGAACGACTTCGTGACGATCACGCCCGCGCCGACGACCATGCCGGCCGTTCCGCCGCCGATCGCCGCGTCGAGAGGCGCGATGCCCGTGTACCAACCGCCGAGGAAGAGGACCGCGGCGACCGCCGACACGACGTACATCTGCGCGTATTCCGCGAGGAAGAAGATCGCGAAGCGCATCCCGGAATATTCCGTGTGGAATCCGGAAACGAGTTCCGATTCGGCTTCGGGAAGGTCGAACGGCGCGCGCTTGCATTCGGCGAGCGCGGCGATGTAGTAGATGATGAACGCGACCCACGTGAACGGGTTGCGGAAGAGGAACCAGTTCGCGATCCAACCCTGCTGCTGTTCGACGATGCCGACCATCGAAAGGGTGCCGGCCAATGCCGCGATGGTGACGAAGGCGAGTCCCATCGGGATCTCGTACGACACCACCTGCGTCGCGGCGCGAACCGAACCGAAGAGCGACCACTTGTTGTTCGAAGCCCAACCGGCGGCGATGACGCCGATGGCTTCGAGCGATCCCACCGCGGCGAGATAGAAGAGACCGATGTCGAGATCGGCGACGATGAGTCCCGGTCCGAACGGAACCACCGCGAAGCCGACGATCGTTCCCGCGAAGGCGAGCATCGGCGCGAACGCGAAGAGGATGCGATCCGCGTCGGCCGGAATGATGTCTTCCTTCGCGAGGAGCTTCACGCCGTCGGCGACGGTCTGCAGCGCGCCGTGCGGGCCGACTTCCATCGGGCCGAGGCGGCACTGGATGTGCGCCGAGATCTTGCGTTCGAGCCAGATCGAAAGAAGCCCGACGAACGACACGAATCCGGTGATGGGCACCGCCCACACCAAAATCGCGCCGATGAAGCGGGCAAGCCAGCCCGCTCCGTCGCCGAGCACCCAATCCACCAGGGTGTATGGAGTCGTCATTGGTAGCGACCGCCTCTCAGCGGTCCACCTCTCCCATCACGATGTCGAGCGAGCCGATGATCGCGACCATGTCGGCGATCATGCAGCCCTTCGAGATGTCCGAAAGCAGACTGATGTTGTGGAACGAAGGCGCCCGGCACTTCACGCGCGCGGCGACGTCCTTGCCGTCGCTGATCACGTAGAAGCCCAACTCGCCGCGCGAATTTTCGACGCGCACGAAGGACTCGCCCTTCGGCGGACGCAACTTGCCCTTCAACTGCTCCGACTTGAACGGACCGTCCGGGATCTGAGCGACGGCCTGTTCGACGATCTTGAGGCTCTCGATCATTTCGCGCACGCGGACCATGTAGCGGTCGTAGCAGTCGCCGAGCGTCCCCTTCTCCCCCGTTCCCACGGGGATGTCGAACTTGAAACGATCGTAGATCGAGTAGGGCGCGTCCCTGCGAAGGTCGCGCTTCAATCCTGAACCGCGCAGCGACGGGCCGGTGACGCCGTAGGAAATCGCGAGATCCTTCGGGAGCACGCCGACGTTCGCAGTGCGACGCACGAAGATGTCGTTGTTCGACAAAAGGTCGTCGTACTCCTGCGCCTTCGGACGGAAGTAGCCGCAGAAATCCTTGATCGCCGCGATCATCGAATCGTCGATGTCGTACGCGACGCCACCCGGTCGCACGTAGTTGTAGTTGAGGCGCTGTCCGCAGATCGATTCGAAGATCGAGAGGATCTTCTCGCGATCACGGAAGCAATAGAGGAACGGCGTGATGGCGCCGATGTCCATGCCGTAGGTGCCGATCGCGAGCAGGTGCGACGCGATGCGGTTGAGTTCCGCGCAGATGACGCGGATGTGCTCGGCGCGTTCCGGGATCTTGAGATCCGGGTAGAGGCGTTCGACGGCCATCGAGAAGGCGAGGTTGTTCCCCATCGACGTGAGGTAGTCGAGGCGGTCGGTGTAGAGCACCGACTGGAGGAACGACACGCTTTCGCAGTGTTTTTCGAAGCAACGGTGGAGGTAACCCACGTGCGATTCGCTGTCGAGGACGATTTCGCCGTCCGTGCGGATCACCACGCGGAACACCCCGTGGGTGCTCGGATGCTGCGGACCCATGTTGAGCAGCATCTCCTCCGAACGAACGTCGGAGGTCGGTGCGGCCTCGGGAGAATTGGTGTGGGGAGCGTTCATCGCGGTTCCCGTCAGGTCACGTTGTTCTTGATGCCGTGGTAGGTGTCCGGGGACTTGTAGTCCTTGCGGAGCGGGTGGCCTTCCCAGTCCTCGGCGCAGAGGATGCGCACGAGGTTGTG
>JAFMJN010000026.1 GCA_017853435.1 Planctomycetota bacterium
CCGCGCGCGCGCGGCGCTCCGCGATTTCCCAGCCCCCGCGCACCGTTCCGCCTTCTTCGAAGGCGTAGCCGTCGAGCAGCACGCGCGCGCGTCCGCCCGCAAGCCCTTCCGCGAGAACGTCGAGGAACGCCTCGTGCCCTGCGGAGAGTTCCGCTCCGTCGGCGTCGAAGAGAATGGGAGTGGGCAGCAACGTTCGCCCCGGCTTCGCCAACGCGTCGATCAGGATGCGTCGCAACGCATCACGATTCCCGTCGGTCATGCGCCCGTCTTCGCGGACGAGCGTCTTCGTGTTCACGGGAGTCGCCCCGCGGTACACGACGCGACCCGCGTTGAACTGAGCCGGGACAGTGCGCCCGTCCAAGTTTCCGGACTTGCCCGCGACCTTGATCTCCTCCTTCATCGAACCCAATCCGTCCTCGAGGCCGAGCCCCGACTGCTGCATGGAAAAGGCGGAAAGAAGGATGAAGAAGCAAAGGAGGTTGGTCATCATGTCCGCGAAGGACAGAAGCCAAAGCGGAGCCGACGGTGGGCGATCTTCCGGCGCATGATGACCATGAGCGGCGTGTCCCGTTCCGTGGCCGCCGTGGTCGTGCGAACCATGATCGTGCGCGGGGGCCGGTGCGTGTCCGGCCTCGTGCGTCTCGACATGCGCGTCGACGGGAGTGGTGACGGCGGCGGTCATCGGCGCTCCCTCAGCACGAGTTCGACGCGTCGATTGCGGGCACGACCGACGGCGGTGTCGTTTCCGGCGACGGGTTTCGACGCCCCGAAGCTCGTGATGGACACGCGCGGAGCGGCGATACCGCAATTGCCGAACAAATGGTCGGCCACGGAAACCGCCAATTCGCGGGAGGCTTCGAGGTCGCTGGCGGCTCCGAGCTTCTTCCAGGTCTCGCCGTCGACGTGCGCTTCGACCGTGAAATCGCACGCCTCGCCGCGGAAGAAGTTGCCGATTTCTTCGATCAACGTCTTGCCCGACTCGGAAAGCGTCCACGAACCGGGAACGACGAGACGTTCCTCGTCGATACGGATGCGCAAGCCGTCACGAAGGCGTTCGATTCCCGGACGGACGTCGTAGGACGCGTCCTGGGCGAAGCGATCGAAACGGGAATCCGACGCGGTTTCCGATCGTCGCGACGGATCGCGCGAACCGTCGCCGATGCGTGCGCCCGACTTGGCCGTCCTACCGACGACGTCGCGCTTGTCGGGTCCCGCGGCGAGAACGCCCGCTTCCCGATCGCGCCCCCCACCGGTCGCCTCCAAGTTCGCCGCGTTCTTCGCGCCGAACGTCGCCATGAGGATGAAGAAGATGACGAGATTCGAGATCATGTCGGCGAACGACACGATCCACAAAGGACATCCCGGTCCGTCTCCTCCTCCTCCCGACATGGCTTATCCGGCGGCCGCCGCGGCGGGCGTCTTCGCGGGCTCCTGCGGAGTCCGACGCTTCGGAGACAGGAACGCGAGCAACTTCTCCTTCAGCACCTGGGGTTTGTCGCCCTTCTGTACCGAAAGAATGCCTTCGATCATGAGCTGGCGGATCAAGGATTCTTCCTTGGTCCGAATGTCGAGTTTGGAGGCGAGCGGAATCAGGTAAACGTTCGCGACCGCGGCACCGTAGAAGGTCGCGAGCAGCGACACCGCCATCGATCCGCCGATGGTGGACGGATCGTCGAGTTTCGCCAACATGCCGACGAGGCCGAGCAGCGTGCCGACCATGCCGAATCCCGGTCCGTAGGCCGACATGCCTTCAATCACCTTCTTGGCGATCAGATGGCGCTCCTTCATCCGTTCGAGATCCACTTCGAGAATCGAACGAACCACGTCCGGCTGGAAGCCGTCGACGACGAGCGAAATACCCTTGGCGAGGAACGGATCTTTGACGCCCTTCACCTTCTCTTCGAGGCCGAGCAATCCGTCGCGGCGCGCGACGACGGCAAATTCGGAAAGACGCTCGATCTCTTCTTCCGGCGACGGAAGCGGATAAAGGAAGCACTTCTTGAGCGCTCCCGGGATCGTCTTCATCGCGGACATCGGGTACGACAAGAAGGCCGCGCCGATGAGTCCGCCCACGACGAGAATGAGGCCGGGCACGTTGAAGAAGAGCATGATGCCCCCTTCGTGCTCCATCATCCACACCATGATGCCGGTGCCGGCGATGAATCCTACGACTGATGCGATGTCCATCCTGAACCACCCCCGAGGCCGCCAATCCCGGCCTCTCCTCCCTCTTTATCGGACGACGACGTCCGGGCCATCAGACCCGGACGCGCTTTCGTCGCGAACAAAACCGACGCGTACGTGTCGATTCAGCGCGCTTCGGGACGCGACGTCGGAGCGTCGGCGTCGGTCAGCGACTTCATGCGGCGCGTGACGGCCACCGCGCGCGGTGTTTCGAGTGCGCCGAGCACCTTCCCCGCCTTGCGTTCGGACATGCGGGACACGAGCTTCGCCGCCGTATCGTCGTCCATCAGCGCGAGACGCCCGGCGGCTTCGTCCGGGGCCATCGCTTCGTAGATCGAGGCCAACGATTTGAGATTCCGCTCTTCCGAGCGACGGATGAACGCGCGCTCCCGCTCGAGTTCGTCGCGAAGGCCCAGGAGTTCGCGCGACTTGCGTTCGAGATCCCCGGCACCGGCGAGAAGTTCGCGCTTCTGCGATTCGAGGTCCGCACCGACCTTGTCGAGTCCCGTGCGCTCGTCCTCGAAACGGCGCGCGGCCGCGAGGTGTTGTTCACGCGCGTCCTTCAAGTCGCGAACGAGCTTTCCGATCTCCTCCGACGTGTAGGGCGCCGGAAGTTCGACGTCCTTCGCCGCGGCGGCGAGCCATTCCGAAGCCCGCGTGTTGCGGATTTCTTCGGGACTCGGCGGAGGAACGGTCGGTTCGTGTTTGGGGAAGAACCCGCCGACCACCGGCATGTCGTGGAACTTGCCGAGGGTTTCGGGCGTGTATTTCCCCGTAGCCGCCAACGTGCCGTGAAGCATGGCGACGAACGCGAGCAGGGCGATGCAGGCGCCCCCGAAAGTCTTGAGCACGTAGTTCATGGCGCAACCTCCCCGCCGCGCAGCGCATGGCGCATTCCGGCGGATTCGTCGAGCGACGATTGTTCTTCCTTGGCGGCCGCTTCGGCATGCGCCGCGCGAGCCTTCGTTTCGAGTTCTTCGAGGACACGGCGATCGCGACGCCGTGTTTCCCAAACGGCGCGGGCGGCGTCGAGAGCGATCAACGCCGAAGCCCGCGCGCGCAGGGCGACGCCCATTTCGCGTTCGACCCGTCCGATGTGATCAGCGAGCCTCGCGGGCCAGTCGGACGCACCGCGTCCATCCCCGATCGATGCGTGAAGCGCGCCGATCGCTTCACGGTGAGTGACGCGCAGCCCTTCGACCGCGGCATCGGCGGCGTCGAATCCGCGCGTGGCCTCGGCGAGCGCGACTTCGGCCCGTTCTTCTTCCATGCGACGCAGGCGAAGCAGGCGTGCCATGCGGAAGTTGAAGCGTTTCATGCGCCCTCCGCCCGCGCGGCGATATCACGCAGTCGGCCGATCGTGTCGGCGAACGGGCGGCCGTGTCCGGTCCGTTGGGTCAAGAGCCCGTCCACATCCGGCATGAGTTTGACGGCGCGGTCGATGCGCGCATCGGCACCCGCCTTGTACGCACCCACCGAAATCAGATCCTTCGCGTCTTCGAACGTGGCGAGCACGCGGCGGACGGAACGAGCGGCATCCGCATGTTCGGGGGCCACGACGCGATCCATGATGCGCGAGACGCTGCCCGCGACGTCGACGGCGGGAAAGCGTTGGCGCGCGATCGCACGGGACAGGACGATGTGTCCGTCGAGGAGACCGCGAAGCGTGTCCGCGACCGGGTCGTTCATGTCGTCGCCGTCGACGAGGACGGTGAAGAGTCCGGTGATCGACCCCGTCTTGCCGCGACCGAGGCGTTCGACGAGGCGCGGAATCATCCCGAAGAACGACGGCGGGTAACCCTTCACCGTCGGGGGCTCGCCGAGAGCGAGTCCGACCTCGCGGCACGCCGCGGCGAATCGGGTCACCGAGTCGAGCATGAGCATGACGTCCTTGCCCGCATCCCGGAACCACTCGGCGAGGGCGACGGCGGTGTAGGCCGCCTTGATCCGCAAGAGCGGCGGGGAATCACTGGTCGCCACGACGACGATCGAGCGCTTCATGCCTTCGACGCCGAGGACGTCGTGAATGAAGTCGCCGACTTCGCGACCGCGTTCGCCGATCAGGGCGATGACGTTGACGTCGGAAAGAGATTCACGCGAGATATCGCCGAGCAACGTCGATTTGCCGACGCCGGATCCCGCGAAGATGCCGACGCGCTGACCGCGACCGATCGTCAGGAACGCGTCGATGACCGAGACTCCGGTTTGCAGCGCGGCGTCGATCGGACGGCGATCCATCGGCGACGGCGCGTCGCGAAGAAGAGGGACTTCCACCGTCGGTCCGACCGGGCCGAGCCCGTCGATGGGCTGACCGAGGGCATCGAGCACGCGTCCGAGCAATTGTCGCCCCGCTCCGACCGAGACCTTTCGGTGGAGGGGCCGCACGCGCGCCCCGGGGACCAAACCGTCGGCGTCGCCGAGCGGCATCATCAGCGCCGCCCCTTCCTTGAAGCCGACGACCTCGGCGGGCAGTTCCGACATCCCCGCCCGCTCGATGGCGACGAGATCGCCGATCGGTGCACCGATTCCGCGCCCTTCGATCGTCAATCCGACGACGCGCGCCACCCGACCGACCATTTGGCCGACCGGGACCGCCGCCGCCGTCGCTAGATAAGGTGTCGCATCAAGCACGCGTGGAATCCGCCTTCGCATGAAGGGCCGCCGCCATCGCGGCGAGCCTTCTCGAAAGATCGGCGTCCACCTCCGCTCCACCTGAGAAAACCTTTACGGATCCGCGGGAAAGGGCCCCGTCGGCCACCAACTGAACCGGAATCCCGGCTCCGAAAGGGTGGGTTTTCAGGCCGTTTTCGAGGCGGGACAGGTCGTCCGGATTCAAACGGAGGGTGACCGGGCTCCCGGCCGCGGAGGGAAGGGCCGTTTCAAGGGCGAGATCGACCAGGCGACGGATGTCGTGGGCGTCCGCCGCCACCACGTCCCCGACCAACTCACGCGTCAGGCCGACGGCCAAGTCGATCCCGAACGCGGTCAGGGCGGCGCGCTCGCGCGCGCGGTCCGCCGTCAGTCCGGCGACCAACGTCTCGAGAGCGGCCAGCACGTCGCCGCAACGACGTTCGACTTCGAGACGGCCGGCTTCGCGACCGCGCTCGAACGCGCGATCGGCGACCACCTTCATGTCGGCGACGGAAAGTCCCGCGGGCGTCGCATCGACGACCGGAGTCCGCGCCCGGCGGACACGGACGTCGACGACGGCGGCGGGAAGGCGCACTTGTTCACGCCACATACACCGACTCCTTGCCGCGGCGCGGTGTGACTTCGCCCTTCGAGATGAGATCGCGAATGCCCTTCAGGATGTGTCCTTGGGCTTCGATCACCTCCTTGAGCGGTACCGAGCCCAAGAGATCGCGTTCTTCCTTGATCATCTCGGCCGTGCGCTGCGAGACCGACCCGAGGATCTGATCGCGCACCGCATCGTCGCAGCGCTTGAGCGCGAGCGCGAGCAGACGCGTGTCGACGTCCGCGAGAACCTTCTGCATGGTGCGCTTGTCGAGCGTCGAGAGATCCGCCCATTCGAACATCCGTTCACGGATGCGCGACACCAGGTCTTCGCTGTGCGACGCCAGCGATTCGAGAATGCGCTTGTCGGCTCCGGTCGGAGCGTTGAGCAGGATCTCCGCGACGGTCTCGAGACGCGGATCCGGAGCCCCCGGATCGCGATCTTCGCCGCGCTTCAATCCTCGGCAGCGTTCCGAGATGTCGGCCGCCACCTGCTTCAGGAGTCGAGCGGACGGTTCTTCGAGATTCGCCATGCGGACGACGAGCGCGGGGCGCTCCTCCTCGGGGAATCCGTCGAGCACGGCACCCGCCTGTTCGGGGTCGAGGTGCGCGAGGACGAGAGCCTGAACCTGCGGATGTTCCGCCATCAGGACCTTCGCGAGATCGTGCGGGCGCAGGCCACGAAGCGAGCGGAAGGGATAGGTCACCTTCGCCTCCTCCTTCATCTCGGCGAGACGGCGACGGGTTTCGTCCGCACCGTAGGCCTTGTTCAACACTTCGACCAAGGTCTTTTCGAGATTCGGGATCGCGCTGCCACCCGTCGCGAGCAGCGTCCGGAAGTCCTCGAGGGTGCCGCGGATCGACTCTTCGTCGACTTCCATGTCTTCGAGGTCGAGCATCGCCTTCGTGATCGCGGCCTGCTCGTCGGACTCGAACTGCTTGAGCAAACGCGCGGCCATGTCGGCGCCCACGAGCGCCATCAAAACGGCGACCTTGTGGATGCCCGAAAGGGAGGTGTCGGTAGCCATGGGTGTTCTCAGTTCCTCGAGGCTTCGTAGAGCCAGTTGCGGAGGAGACGACCGACCGCCTGCGCGTCGCGGTCGAGTTCACGGGTGATTTCTTCGCGCGGATCGGCGGGGCGACGCTCCTCCTTCGGAGCCGCTTCCGCGGTCGCGACGGCGAGCGTCGCCTTCGCGGCCTTCAACGCCTTCAGTGCGAAGAAGAGAACGCCGAGGGCGACGACCGCGGTCACCGACCACTTGACGATGTCCACCACGTGGGACCAGTCCGGTGCGGCGGGCGCGAGCGATTCCGTGGCCGGGGTCGCTTCCGGTTTCGCGGCGAACGGCACCGCCGTGACTTCGATGAAATCGCGGCGCTGGTCGTCGAATCCGACGGCACCCTTCACGATTTCGCGCACCGTGTCGGAGGAAATCTTCGGCTCGGCGTTCGCATCGAGCAACACGCCGATCGTGAGGCGGCGGATCGCGCCCGCTTCGACCACCTTGCGGGTGATCGTGCGGTCGTACGCGTATTCGGATTCGAGATCTTCGGTGGCGTTGCCGCCGCCCGATCCGGTCGAGGCTCCCGTGATCGTCGCGGACGTCGAGGGCGATCCCGACGCCTTCTTGCCGGTGGAAGACGTCGACGAGGAGATGCGCTCCTTCGTGACGACCTTGGACTCCGGCTTCACTTCCTCCTTGCGGGTCTCGATCCTGTCGAGCTCGATGTTCGCATCGACGCGAACGACGGCCCGCCCGGCACCGAGCGCCGCGTCGAGCGCGGTCTGCGCCTTCTCCTGCAACCAGCGCTCACGGGCGCGGGTCTGATTGAACGACCCGGATCCGAGCGCTTCTTCGCCGCCGCGCGAAAGAAGGTTCCCCTGCGTATCGCTGATGATGACGTTCGCCGCGAGCAGGCCGGGGGCCGCGTTGGAAACAAGACGCGCCATCGCATCGGCCGCACCCGGATCGAGAACGCGCCCCGGCTTCATCCGCAGGATGACCGACGCCTTCGCCGGAGACGAATCTCGACGGGTGAAGGAGCGTTCGGCCGACACCAAGTGGACCTTGGCGGATTCGACGGCTTCGAACTGCTTCAACGTGCGTGCGATCTCTTCTTCGGTCGCGACGCGAATCCGGAGTTTCTGCTGCTCTTCGGTCATGCCGAACGACATGCCGTCGAGCGCCTTGTAGCCGTTGCCGCCTTCGCCGGGGAACATGCGGTTCTTCACCGCGGTCGCCTGCGCTTTTTCGTAGTCGCGGGTGTCGACGAGGATCGAACGACCTTCGTCGGCGACCTGCCAGCGGATGCCCGCTTCGTCGAGACGCGCGAGCGCCTTCGCGGCGGTTTCCGCGTCGAGTTCCGACCGCAGGAGACGCCACGAGGGTTGCGAGCCGACGAAGGCCGCCGCCCCGACGCCCACGGCGACGAGGACGACGAGACCGATCGCGAGGGCCTTCTGCCCCGCGGCCATCTTCGCCCAAATCTCGCCGAATTGTTTCATCATCGTTTCCATCGCTCAGCTCCACTCCCGAAGGAGGGTTTTAGACCTGCATCCTCATGACGTCCGAGTAGGCGTCCATGAGCTTGTTTCTGACTTCGAGCATCATGCGGAAGGACAGATCCGCGCGGTTCATCGAGAGCATCACCTGATGCACGTCCTCGATCTCGCCCGTCGCGAACTTCTTCACGGCGGCGTCGGACTCCTTCTGAAGCGAGTCCGCCTCGCCGACGAGGTTCTCGAGCATCTTGCCGAATCCGTCGGCCGCCTTGCCCGAGCCGTCCTTCGACGCCGCGCCCCCCGCGAAGGAGGCGGCCCCGACGTCGTGTTGGCGAATGAAAGTCACGGGATCCATGCATCACCTCCCGAGCTCGAGCGCGCGCTCGGCCATGTCCTTCAACATCCGCGATACTTGGAGATTCGCTTCGTAGGATCGCGACGCGGACACGAGATCCGTCATCTCGAACACCGGCGAAACGTTCGGCATGGTCACGTAGCCGTCCTTGTCCGCGTCCGGGTGACCGGGCGCGTGGATGCGTTCCATCGGCGTGCGAACGTCCTCGGCCACGTCGGAGACGCGTACGAGTTCCTTGCCCGCCTCGTCGAGAACGGTTTCGAAGACCACTTCCTTGCGGACGTAGGCCTTGCCGTCGCCGCGATCGGTGTCCTGGGCGTGAGCGATGTTGGCCGCGATCACGTTCATGCGTGCGCGCTGGGCCGCCATGCCCGAAGCGCTGACCGACATCCCGCCGAAAAGTCCGTCGATGCTCATGATCCCTCCGATCAGCCGCGACCCGTGATGGCCGCGCGCATCTGAGCCTGTTTCATCTGCGACACCACGAGGAGCGTTTGGAAGGCCATAGAGGTCTTCCCCATCTCCGCCAGTTCGAGATCCACGTCCACCGTGTTCCCGTTCGCCTTCATGGGCGTATCGCGCTCGACCGTCTCCAACCCCTTCACGGCACCTTCCGGTACCGAGCCGTCGAGCATCGCCTTTTCGAGTTCCGCCGGGAACTCCAAGGTCTTCGCCTTGTAGCCGGGCGTATCCACGTTCGCGATGTTCGCCGCGAGCACGCGTTGACGCCGGGCCGCCGCATCGAGCAGCGTGGCGATCATCGCGCCGTTTCCACCGATGGCATCCATGTCAGACTCCCGCCTCAAGGAACGCACCGCGTTCCTTCCAGGTCTTGAGTTTGTTGAACAGCGTTCTGACGGTGACGCCGAGTCGGCGTGCCGCCTCCGAACGATTCCCGCGACAGGCGTCGAGGGTCTTGAGAATGTGTCGACGCTCGACCTCTTCGAGCGTCTCGGTCGGCCCTTGGTCCACGGAGGCGACCACGACCGACGCGACGGTCGTCGCGAGTCCGAGGTCCGCGGCGGTCACGCGCTCGCCGCGGGCGCCGAGAAGGCCCCGCGCGACGGTGTTCGCGAGTTCGCGGACGTTGCCGGGCCACGGGTGCGCCTCGAGCGCCGCGAGAGCGTCGTCGGTGAATCCGACCGCGGTCCCGCCGAGCGACGGGAGTTGCGTGCGGAAGAAGTGGTCCGCCAACGCCGCGATATCCCCCCGGCGCTCGCGGAGCGGCGGAAGGGTGATCGGCAGGACATTCAGGCGATGGAACAGGTCGCGACGGAAGTAGCCCGCGGCGATCGCCGCCTCCAAAGGACGGTTGGTCGCGGCGACGACGCGGACGTCGACGCGCAGCGTGGTGCTTCCACCGACACGTTCGAATTCGCCCGACTCGAGGACCCGCAGCAACTTCGCCTGGACGTCGTTGCTGATCTCGCCGATCTCGTCGAGGAACAACGTTCCCCCGTCTGCGAGTTCGAAGCGGCCGATACGACGTGCCGTGGCTCCGGTGAAGGCGCCGCGCTCGTGCCCGAAGAGTTCGGAGCACAAGAGGCTCTCCGACAACGCGGCGCAGTTGACGCGCACGAAAGGAGCGTCCTTGCGGGGGCTTCCCGCATGAATCAAGTTCGCGACGAGTTCCTTCCCGGTTCCGGACTCGCCACGAATGAGCACGCCCGCCTTGGTCGGCGCGACGCGCTTCGCGAGATCGATCGCCGCACGGAGGGCCGGTGCCTCGCCGATCAGGGCGGAGGCGTGACCATCCACGGCTTCGATGCGCGTGCGGAGAGCGTCGTTTTCGCGACGAAGGCTCCGAGCCGCCACGACGCGCCGAATCGACGCTTCGAGCATTTCGGGGGTGAGAGGTTTGACCAAGAGGTCCGCGGCGCCTTCGCGCATGAGAGCCACCGCCGTATCGACGTCGCCGAAGGCGGTCGTCACGATGACTTCGGTCCCGTCGCGGCGCGCTTCGGCGAGCACGCGGCGTCCATCCGCATGCGGCATCCGGAGATCGGTGATCACGAGGTCGTAGGAACCACGGCTCATGGCGTCGATCGCCGCGCGACCGTCTTCGACGACGTCGACGGTACGGGCGAGGCCGCAGAGGACCTCGGCGATCCACTCGCGGGACGAGGCGTCGTCTTCGGCGAAGAGGATCCGGGAAATCATGCGACACCGCCTTCCGCGGGAAGGATGACCACGAAACGGGCGCCCCCGAGGGAACCGGCGCGCAGGGCCAGTTCGCCGCCGTGGACTTCGGTCAACTTGCGGGCGATCGCGAGTCCGAGGCCCGTGCCGCGCGGCTTGGTCGTCGCGAACGGAACGAAGAGACGTGCGCGCGCTTCGGCGGAAATCCCTGGGCCCGAATCTTCGACGACGATCTGCGGGGCGTCGCCGTCCTTGTGGGTTCCGATGCGGACGCGTCCGGCTTCTCCGGCGGCCTCGCGGGCGTTGCGCAGGAGATTGCCGAGGACGATCCGCAGCTTCGTGCGATCCGCGTCGACCGAGACGGCGTAGGACGGCAACACCGTCTCGATGCCCTCGACCACTCCGAGTTCCGCCACGGCATCCACCACCAGGTCGCGGAGATCGAAACGCGTCTTCGAAAGGCGTTCCGGACGCGCCCACATGAGAAGGCTCGTGATGATCGCATCCACGTCGCCCACCCCCTTGCGGATGCGCTCGACGCAGCGGCGCGTGTCGGCGTCGCCGGCGCGGCCTTGTTCGAAGGCGCGCTCGAGCAACGCGGCGAATCCGGAGATCCCGTTCAGGGGGTTCCGAACCTCGTGCGCGATTCCGGCGGCCATTTCACCGAGGGCCGCCAAGGTGTCGAGGCGGTTGAGTTGCGTACGAAGGTGGGCGACCTCGGTGAGATCGTTCAGCACTTCGATCCGTCCGCCGTCGGCGAGTCGGCTGACCGTCGAAACGACCCGACGACGCGCGCCTTCGAGCGACTCGAAATCGCGCTCGGCGGGAACGTCCGCGGGGTCGGCGGCGGCGAGTCGCAGAAGGGGGCTGCCGTCGCGTCCGCGGAGGACGCGGACGTCGCGGCCGACGAGTTCCCGAGCGGGGCGACCGAGCAGGCGCTCGGCGGCTCGATTCACCGACACGACGAAACCGTCGGTGTCCGTGGCGACGACGCCCGACGGAATCGCGTCGAGAACGCCGTGGAGGTGGCCCGTGACGCGATCGAGTTCATCCGACTTCGTCATCACCCGCTGGTTGGATTCACGCAGACGGGCGTCGACGTCGTCCGCGCGACGGCGGAGACGCTCGTACGCGGTTTCGAGTTCCTTGGACGCCCGGGTGAACGCTTCGAAGTTGGCGTTCAATCGGCCGATCGCGGCGCCGTCGAGGTTTCCGGCGACGAGCATGTCGGTGGGAGTCACTTCTCGTTCCTCCCCGTCGACACGCCGACGCGCTGTTGGGTCGCGTCGCGCTTTCCACCGAAGTCGAGCATCCATTTGGCCTGACGGCCCCAGAATCCGTCCTTGTCCGACGTCACGACGGCGCGGTAGACCGGCTCGGCGTCTTTCCAACGTCCGAGACGGTCGAGCGCGCGCGCTTCGCGGTAGCGGGTTTCGGCCGTGCGACGCTCGACGGGGATGCGTGCGATGGCCGCGACGCAGCCTTCGAGATCGGCGGCCTCGAAGAGGGCGCGGGAAAGACCTTCGGGGTCGAGAGCGCCCTTGATGTCGTCGCCCGCCATTCCCGACTTCGGACTCGGGACATCGACCGGCACGTCGAGCAAGGCGTCCGCCGACGCGGTCGCCGGAGACGTCGTGCCCTTGCGATTCGACGTAGGCGCCTGCTTCGCATCCTTCAGAAGGCGAGCTCCGTCGAGATCGCGACGAAGCGCTTCGAGCGCCTGGGATTCGGCCGCGACGTCCGACTCGGACGCACGCGGAAGCGGCGGCAACGGGAGATCGACGAGAATGCCGCCCCGCACGTCGCGGAGCCTCCGTTCGACCGCCTCGAGTTCGCGCTCGCTTTCGCGCAGCCGCGCGGCCAACGCGAACGCGGAGCGGCGATCGATTTCACGTAGGCGGCTCAGCGTGTCGCCGAGCAATTGATCGATGGTCGGAGCGTCGGCGGAACCTTCGAGGTGATCGAAGTCGCGAAGCAGGGATTCGACGGTGGCGCGCTCTCCCGTCCCGACCGGACGGACGTCCTGAGCGAGGGAGGTGGCGGCGAGCAACGCGGCGACGGCGACTACACGGGGATTCATCGCGAGTTCTCCGAGCGACCTTCGAAGGCGCGAGCCGCCTTCACGGGGTGACCGAGTTTCATGAGGCAGTCGCCGCGAAGCTTGGCGGCTTCGAGACGGCGGCCCTCCGGAACCGTGTCGGTGCCGTCGAGCGCGTCGAGCGCGACGAGGGCCGCCGTCGGATTGCCGGACTTGAGTTCGAGAGCGCCGAGCGCCAGGAGCGCATCGACGCGGAAGGCGGACTTGCGGCTGAGGGTGGTCAGCGCGAGGCGGGCTTCGTCGACGCGATCGAGAGCCACCAGCGTCTTGCCGAGCACCGAGAGCGCGGCGTTCGCTTCGGGCGTCGCCGATCCCGCACGTGAGAGGACGCCGACCGCCGTCGTGAACGCCTCGCCGTAGAGACCGTTGCGGGCTTCGAGTTCGGCGCAAACCACGGCGATGCGTTCGCCTTCGTGGTCGCTCGGGCGTGCCGCGAGACCGCGACGGGCCCACAGAAGCGCTTCCATCGGACGATCGAGCGCCGCGAGAGCGGCCGCGGCGGTGCGCGCGGTGCGCGACCGATCTTCGGCGGTACGCACGACGCGCGCGGCGACACGCAACTGCAGAAGAGCGCCGTGGGCGTCACCCGAAGCGAGAAGCGAGGCGCCGATCCACATCGGGAGTCGGGCCGCGACGTCGGGGGCCGCACGGAGTGCATCGCGATCGAGGGCCTCGAGTTCGGCGACGACGCGATCGTGATTGCCGTCGAGCAGCCAGCCTTCGGCGAGCAGCACGCGAGCGAGCGTGCGCGTCCGAGGAGAAAGAGAATCGCGGGAAGCCGTCGTCGCTCGGAGGACGGTGCCGTCGGCGTCGCCGAGGGCGAGACACGTCCGGGCGCCGACGAGTTCCGCGTTCGGAACGTCGGGCAGTCCACCCTCGCGGGCATCGAGATCCGCCAAGAGGCGACGCATCGCGACCGCGTCGCCGGAAGCGACGGCGGCGTCGAGCGCCAACACGCGTGCGACGGGGGCGTCGGCGTGATCCACCCACTCCGAAGCGAACGTTTCGAGCGTCCTACGAGCGGCATCGACCGCGCCGTCCGCGAGTTCGAGGCGCCCGAGAAGGAAGGTCATCGTCGGCCGCAGCGTCGGCGTCGAATCACCGCGGATCGCGGCGTCCAAGGCGCGACGGGCGGTGGTCGTGCGGGCCGACGCCGCATCCTGCGACGCGGCGGCGACGATCACGCCGTCGACGGTGTCGATCGTGCACTCGGCCGCTCCGGACAGGAGCAGCGTCAGTTCGTCGAGCGCCACGAGGTCGCGACGCACGGAGACGCGCGTCGAGGTGAGCGTGTCGAGCAGTCCCGGTTCGGCGCGCAATTTCATGCCGACGGCGGAACCCGCGGACGCCAAGACGTCGAGCACCGGGGTGTCGTCGACGTGGACGCGGAGCGCCTTGGCTCCCCCGCCGTCGACCGCGGTGATCTGGGCGAACGCCGCGGCGGCAAGGATCAAAGCGGAGAAGAAGGTCTTCATCGGGCCGCTCCTTCGAATCGGAAGGCGGGTTCCGGGAGTCGGACGTCGCCGAGCGACGCCGCAGCGATGCGACCGAGGCAAAGCGCGTGGCGGGCACGGGCCCATGCGAGGTGATCGGTGGCCTCGGCGGCCGGCACCGTCGGAACGAGGAGGAACGCGGCGTACGCCTTGCGCGCCTCGTCGAAGCGGCGCTCGCGGAAGAGGGCGTCGGCCGCCGCAAGCGCGGGGACCTCGCGACGATCTTGGACCGGCGCTTCGGAGGCGATCGGAGCGGGAACCGCGACGCGCGTCGGGGTGGGCGTCGGGTCGGCTTCCGTCGTCGATTCGACGGTCACGGAGGGCTCGACGGTCGCATCGGTCGTTCCCGATCCGAGCATGCGATGCACCAAAGACCCGACGAGCACCATGCCCGCGGCTCCGACGATCCACCATTCCTTGCGACGGACGCGGGGCGTCGACGCGGCGGAGGTCGCCGACGCCGCGGGGGTCGCGGGCGCGGTCGGTGCCGTCGGCGTCGTGGTCGTTTCCGTGTCGGTGGCGGTGGTCATGGAGCGCGTCTCCGTGTCGGTTTCTGCAAGAGGCGTTCCCGAAGGGGGCGTCGGGATTCGCGGCGCTTATCCGGTCGGCGGGAGCGAGCGACGTCGGTTTTTCCGACGCCCGTCCGCTTTCCGTCGGAATCTCAGGCGGTCTGGGCGGCTTCGAGCGGTTCGGCCGTCTCGAGCCCGTACGCTTTCATCTTGGCGTAGAGAGTCGAGCGGTTGATGCCGAGTTCGCGCGACGCCCGCGTGATGTTGAACTTGGTTTCGTTCAACACGAGGCGGATGAGATCCTCCTCGACGGACTTGATCGATCGATCCCGCAACGCGAGCGCGGCTCCCGAAGGAGCGGCGACGTTCGGCGCCGTTTCGGAGGCCGTCATCGACAGCGCGTCGCGCGTCTCGGGCAAAGCGAGATGCCGCGGTTCGACGAGACCACCGTCGCAGACGATGACGGCGTATTCGCAGGTGTTGCGCAGTTCGCGCACGTTGCCCGGCCAGTCGTGCGACTCGAGCATCCGCAGCGCGTCGAGCGAGAAGCCCGTCACGGACTTGCGCAGGTCGACCGCGAAACGACGCAGGAAGTGCTCGGCGAGCGCCTTGACGTCGCCGCGACGTTCACGCAGTGCGGGCACGCGGATCGGCATGACGTTGAGCCGGAAGAAGAGATCCTTGCGGAACGTCCCGCGACGCACGTCGTCCCAGAGTTCGCGGTTGGTCGCCGCGATGATGCGGACGTCGACGCGAATATCCTTCACGCCGCCGACGCGCTTGAACGTGGAATCCTGGAGGAAGCGAAGCACTTTGGCCTGAAGGCCGGGCGACATTTCACCGATCTCGTCGAGGAAGACCGAACCGCCGTCGGCGGCTTCGAGGAGTCCCTGTTTGCCGTTGGTGTTCGCTCCGGTGAAGGAGCCCTTCTCGTAACCGAAAAGTTCGGCTTCGAGGATGTTCTCGTTCAAGGCGGCGCAGTTGATCGCCATGAAAGGGCGCTTCGCCCGGCGACCGTCGAAGTGGACGGCGCGCGCGACGAGTTCCTTGCCCGTGCCGCTCTCGCCTTGGATGAGGACCGTCGTCGACGGCGTCGCCGCCACGCGGGTGATCTGTTCGCGCACGGCCGCGATCGCTCCCGCGTCGCCGATGATCGGCGGGCGCGAAAGATCGCTCGGCGGCGCCGACTCGCGCGGCGCGTCGCCGCGGGTACGGGCCTCTTCGACCGCCGGGAGAAGCACGCCCGCCAGACGCTCGGCGAACACGGGCTTCTCCAAAACGTCGAGGGCGCCCTCGCGCACGGCTTCCACCACGGCACGCGTGTCGGGGAACATCGCGGTCATGACGATCACCGGCGCATCGGTGCGGGCGCGGAGCTCGCGGACGAAGTCGATGCCGAGGCCGTCGGCGAGGCGCTGTTCCACCACCACCGCGTCGGGCATCCGCTCGTCGACGAGCCGACGCGCCGTGAGGAGATCGGACGCGCCGCGCACCGCGAAGCCCTCGACTCCGAGAGTCGGGGTGACGTCCGCGAGGAAGCTCGGATCGGGGTCGACGATGAGAAGTGAATGGCGTGAGGTCATGTCGGTATTCCGGACAGCACCGGCTGCTCCAGCCGGGGCCCACGTCGTGTGGACAAACACTTCTTCGACCATTCCTTTTCCGGACTGAAGCAATTTCCGACGGTTGCTTTCCCGAACAGCCGTTTTCCCCGACACCCCCCCACCCCCCCCTCCCCCCCTTCAGCGGCGGGGCTGAAGTTCCGAAAAGACGGATGGAGGTGGGGAGTCTTCATGGCCGAATCGTCGCGTATTTCCTTCGGTGGGCTCGCTTCGGGTCTCGACACCCGCGCGATCATCGACGCGTTGGTTTCGGTCCGTAGGGTCCCCGTCCAGCGCCTCGCGGTCGCCAAGCAGAAACTCGAACGTCAGCGCACGGAATTTTCGACTTTCTCGACCAAGATCGAGGCCCTCCGCTCGAAGCTCCGCGACATCGACACGGTTTCCGAACTCGGGTCGACGAAGGCCGCGACGACGGACGCCGCGGTGGTCAACGCCACGACGGGCGGCGCCGCCGTCGCCGGAACGTGGACGGTGCAGACCACCAGCCTCGCCCGCTCCGAGGTCCAAGGCTCCAACGGCTTCGCCGGGAAAACCGGCGTCTCGGTAGGCACGGGCATGATCCGCATCAACGCGGGCGGCTCGGACTACGAAATCACGGTCGGCGGCGCGGGCGATCTCGAAACCATCCGCGACGCGATCAACGCGTCGGGAGCTCCGGTCACCGCGTCGGTCGTCGCGGACGGGACCGGCGCGACTCCGTGGCGCCTCGTCCTCAACGCGCGCGAAACGGGCACCGCGGGCGCCTTCACGGTCGACCTTTCCTCCTTCACGATCGACGCTCCGTCGTTCACCATCGGTCAAATCTCGGCGGCCTCCGACGCCGTCTTCTCGGTCAACGGTTTGGCGCTGACGCGTTCGAGCAACACGATCGACGACGTCGTCGCGGGCGTCACGTTCACGCTCGGCAAGGACAACGCGGGCGCGACGATCACCGTCAGCCGCGACCCCGAGAAGCTCAAGTCGAAGATCCAGGACGTCCTCGGTGCCTACAACGACGTCATCGCCGAGGTGAAGGCGCAGTCCACGGCGGCCGACCGCAACGACGGCGCGGTGCTCTACGGTGATTCGATCCTCGAAACGATCCGCCGCACGCTTCGTACACGCGTCGACGCCACCGTCGCCGCCGCGGGCTCCGAGATCAACAACCTCGCGCGCCTCGGCATCGTCACCGACGCCGCCGGAAAACTCAGCCTCGACGGGACGAAATTCGATGCGGCCCTCGCGAGCGACTACGACGGCGTCGTGAAGGTCTTCACCGACCCGTCCGAGGGGTTCGCGCCGCGGCTCACGTCCGACTTGACGACGCTGACCACCACCACGTTCACCCGTCGGACTACGAGTTTGACGGAGCGCATCGGAGATCTCGACGATCGGATCTTCGATCTCAACGCCCAACTCGATAAATACACCGAGTCCCTCCAAGCGAAGTACGCCCGCCTCGAACAGGTGATGTCCCGACTGCAGTCGCAGCAGGGCACCCTCGGCAACTTCACGAGCGGACTCCGCTGAAATCGGTCCCATGAATCACGCATCAAGGAATCCCGCGGACGCGTACGTGACGAACGCCGTCATGACCGCCGGTCCGGTGAAACTCGTCGTCCTGCTCCTCGACGGCGCCGTGGCCGCGATCGATCGCGGCTGCCGCTGCGTCGACACGGGCGACGCGCCGGGAGCCCGTGCGGCCTTCATGAAGGCGTGGGACATCGTGGCCGAACTTCGTGCGACGCTCGACGCGGATCGCGGAGGACCCGTCGCGGGCGACCTCTACGCGTTGTGGAGTTTCACGTTGACGAAAATCGGTGAAGCCAAGATCGACGCCGACGTCGTCAAAGCCCGCGAAGCACGCGGCGTACTCGCCACCGTCCGCGAGGGATTCCAAGGCATCCTGCATGCCGGAAACTGACGTCACCTTCGAAGCCGTCCGACGACTTCGGACGACGAGCACGCTCCTTCTCGACGCGATCGAGCGGGACGACGTGGACGGTCTACTTCGATGGTCGGAGGCGTTCGGCCGCGGCCTCGCCGAAATCGAAGCGCATCCGCCGAAATCGGTTCACGAGGACGCGATCCGCGATCTGCGGGTCGTTCACGACCGCATTCTTCAGGGCGTATCGGGCCTCCTCACCGCGACCTCCGCCGAAATCGGCGCCGCGCGGCTCGCGAAGGCTCGACTCGCCCGTCTCCGACACGCGGGACCCGCGATCGGCGAAACCCTGACGATGGACACCTGACCATGACGACTTCCGCCGACAATCCTCGCACCGGAACCGACGCCGCCGAGCTTCGTTTGAAGGCCATCGCCGCCGAACTCGACGCCGGGACGACGACGGCGTCGCTTTGGACCGCATGGCGCGACACCGCCCTCGAATGCCGCGACCCGCGCGGCGCGCTGCGCTGGCTCATCGGGCATCTCGACAGTCGCGGGCACGAAGGTTTGGGTTGGCAGGCGGGGGCGGAAGTCCTCCTCGCGCTCGGCGTCCACGGAGACGCGACGACGTGGTTCATGACCGCGGCGCGGCGCGGCGCGGACACCACGACGTGCATGGCGCGTGCGGCCGTCTGCCGCTGGCGCGCGGGCGACTTGGAAGCCGCGTGGACGTTGGCGCAGGAAGGTCTCCCCCATCCGCACGCCCACGCGGTGCTCGCGGCCTTCTCGCGTTCGCACGGAGGCGACATCCCGGAAGGTCCGCTGACGGACGACCCCGCGGTCGCCGACATCGTGGCTCGCGCCCGTCGCCGCGTGACGACGACCTGATCGTCAGGCGTCGTCGCGGCCCGGATGGTCGCGACGTTCCATCTCGTCGGACTCGAGGGCTTCCGCCCACCACGTCGCGTCGTCGCGCAACGCTCCGCCTTCCGCTTCGGCGCGAAGCCTGAAAAGGAACCAGGCGTCTTCGAACCAGTCGCGGGCGGTCATCGACGGCGAAAACCGTCGACGCGTCCCGGGCTTCGTCGCGAACCGCTTTTGCGCGTGGAACATCTGTCGCACGCGGTAGGTGTCCTTGCGCGCCATCCGTAGACGCGCCGCGATCGGCGACAGCCCGTCTTCGATGTCGAGCGAAATGCCGCGAGGCGGACCGTCCACGATCTCGCGCTCGAAAAGAGGAGCGAAGAACACCGAGAAAAGCCGGGCGTTCGAAACGGGCTCTCCCGCCGTCACCGCGGCGTCGAACGCCGCCAAGAGGTTCCACCAACCATCCCAGGCGTCCCGATTGCCCCGACGTGCCCATGCGTCGAGCACTTCGTGAACCTCCGGGCACAAGTCCTCCATCATTCCGGTGCGGATGAGGAGCCGCGCGGCGTCCCGCGCCCCACCGAGGTTCATGAGGCGCAGGATCTCTTCGAGCAGGCGCGGCGGCGCAGCCTTGCGCAGTTCGGTCCGACAATCGATCAACGCTTCGTAGACGTCGTCCGCGAGCATGAAGTTCAACCGGCTCGCGAACTTGATCGCGCGCAGCATGCGGACCGGATCTTCGCGGAAACGTACCCAGGGGTCGCCGATGGTTTCGATGGTGCGCCGCTTCAGATCGCGAAGGCCGCCGACGAAGTCGATGACGCGGTGTTCGGCGATGTCGTAGAAGAGCCCGTTCACCGTGAAGTCTCGGCGGAAGGCGTCTTCGGCGGGCGTGCCGAACGTGTTGTCCTGATGAATCAGGAGCTCCTTCGCGTCGGTCGGCTCAAGCGCAGAACGGAAGGTCGAGACTTCGAGGACCTTGTCCGGGAACGTCACATGGACGAGGCGGAATCGGCGGCCGATGATGCGACTGTTGCGGAACAGGCGCTTCACCTGACGCGGCGTCGCCGACGTCACGATGTCGAAGTCCTTCGGACGTCCGCCGAGCAACAAGTC